>NZ_JAEEVD010000004.1:0-90495 GCF_016290755.1 Lachnospira sp. | reverse complement strand
ACCCACAGATACAGCCCTTGCGATTTGCAGAGGTGACGTGCTTTATAGAATCAAAGACAACATGCATCCTTTTGGTATAACTGGTAAAAATGTAGCGCAGAAATTTGCATTATACGCACTTATGGCGCCACCAGAAGAGATCCCCTTAGTTATTCTTCGTGGACCTGCCGGATGTGCTAAGACTTTCCTTTCTTTAGCTGCCGGTCTTGATGAGAGTTATAGTCAAGGTGGTAGAGGCGATGTGAGATATCAGAAGGTTATGATTACAAGAAATAATGTTTTATCAGATGCTGATATTGGTTATTTGCCAGGTACACTTGAAGAGAAGATGGGACCACTTGTTGCTCCATTTATTGATAACTTAGAGGTTTTACTTAAGGGCAATGAGAAAAATGAGTCAATGGATATGATTCATACGCAAATTGATGATTTATTAGAGGATGGAATCCTTGAAATTTGTTCAATGGCATACATGAGAGGTCGTTCAATTACAGGTTCTTATCTAATTATTGATGAGGCACAGAATGCCACTGTTGGTCAAATTTTAGAGATTATTTCAAGAGCAGGTATGGGAACTAAAGTTATTGTTGCTGGTGATCCAGACCAGATTGATAATCCTAAACTAGATAAGATTAATAACGGTCTTGTATTTGCTGCAGAGAAGATGAGAGGTAGCAAGCTTTGTGCACAGCTTGTGTTTGATAGAAACGAATCTGTTCGAAGCCCACTTGCTATGGAAGCTGCCAAGAGACTTACTCTTTAGGCTTTGGAAAATGTAACAAATTCCTACTGATTAAAACCGTTGAAAATGTATAAAGCGTAGTAAAAAGTTAAGCTTTAAGCCTACTTTTTGCTACGCTTTTTTGAATAAATGTGACGTCTAAGAAACATGTTAATCTCTGCACCAATAAAGATTATTAGGAGACAGAAATATACCCACATTAAAGCAATTACAAGTGTTGTAAGACCGCCATACATAATTGATAAGTTTGGTGAATTCTCTACCCATAAAGAGTATAAATATGAAAATAAAATCCAACCGGCAGCTGCAAAAACACCTCCTGGAATTTCCTTTAGAAAGTTGGTGCTTTTTCGTGAAATTATGGTAAATACTGAGGTAAATAAAATACTTAAAATTATTGGTAACAATAAATTTTTGCTAAAAAGGATAGTTCCAAAAATATCTGAGATAAGAGGAATGTGATTTAAATATTTAAGTATGAACATGAAAATGTAATTACCAAATACGAGAAAACAAAGAGTTGCAGCTATTATAAATACAAAAATTATGGCTGAAATGCTAGAAATAATACGCATAATGAGCCAATTTGGATAGTCTTGGATTTCATATATTTGGTGTAGACCCTTTATCATTGCAAAAAAGCCTTTTCCTGCTGCCCATATTAGAGCAATAGCTGTAAGTACAGTTATTGAAGCTGATGATTGATAGGCACTAGTTATAAAGCTAGTAATTATTGGCTTTAGTGATACAGGAAAAATTGGAACAATATAGTCTATTAAGTCTTTGCTGGTAATTGGTAAATATCTTATCAAACTTAGAAGGGCCATTAAAAATGGGATGATACTAAGAATGATGAAATAACAGGCACTAGAGGCGTACTCAGAAACCCTGTCATTTGCAAGTTTATCAGCACAGTCAATAAAAATATGATAGAACTTTTTTGATTCTATATTTTTCTTGGCATTATCTAATTTCTTTTTCATAAATGATTTATTTATCCCCGTTTTTTAAATTAAGCGTTAGAATATTAGTTTAAGAAATACTAATATTTATCTTATGTTTTTATTATACCTAATTTTCTTAATCTTGCAATAATAGTTTATTTTAGGTAAAATATTAGGGTTATGTAGGGCAATTTAGATATTGCTTTTATCTATAATGCTAACGAAATTTTAAAGGGAAGATAAAATATGAGTATAAGTGTAAAATTACAGGTGTTTGAGGGGCCACTTGATCTTCTGCTTCATTTGATTGATAAAAATAAGGTTAATATTTATGACATACCTATTTCCATGATTACTGAGCAGTATATGGAATATGTGGATGCGCTAAAGGACGAGGATTTAAACGTTGTTTCGGAGTTCCTTGTTATGGCTGCCACACTTCTTGATATTAAGGCGAAAATGCTTCTTCCTCGCGAGGTTAACGAAGAAGGCGAAGAGGAAGATCCAAGAGCTGAATTAGTTGAAAAGCTGCTTGAATATAAGCTTTTTAAGGCAATGGCTATGGAACTTAAGGACAAGCAGATGGATGCTACAAAGTCTTATTATAGAAAGGAGAGTATTCCTCCTGAGGTAAGTAACTACACTCCACCAATCGATTTAAATGAGGTGGTGTCAGGCATCGATTTGACTAAGTTGAATGCAATTTTCCATGATGTACTTCGTCGTAAAGAGGAGAAGATTGATCCTGTTAGAAGTAAGTTTGGTAAGATTGAAAAAGAAGAGGTATCTATGAGTGAGAAGTTAGTAGATATCAAGGCTTTTATGAAGAATTATAAGGCCTTTAGCTTTAGAGAATTACTAGATGCTAATTCAAGTAAGGTTGCGGTTATTGTTACATTTTTAGTAATACTAGAACTTATAAAGACAGGTTTTGTAACCGTTAGACAGGACAACACCGCAGATGACATATTTATTACAGTAATTAATGATCCTGATTTAATCGAGGACATAGAGGAGGATTAATAAATGACCATAGAACAGACAGAAGCTGTTATTGAGGCAGTTTTATTCACAATGGGTGATTCAGTTTCTGCAGAACATATAAGTGTTGCTATTGAACATGATGTGGATACAACAATTAAGCTTATTCACAACATGATGGACAAGTACGAAGCCGAGGATAGAGGAATTCGCATTATTGAGCTTGATGGTAAATTCCAGCTTTGCACAAAGCATGAGTACTACGATAATTTGATTAGAGTTTGCTCACAGCCTCGTAAATATTCACTTACAGATGCAGCTCTTGAGACTTTATCAATCGTTGCTTACAAGCAGCCAATCACTAAGATTGAGATTGAGAAGATCAGAGGCGTAAACTCAGACCATAGCGTTAGTAAGCTTGTGGAGCTTAATTTAATCAAGGAGGTTGGAAGACTTGATGCTCCAGGTCGTCCAATGCTTTTTGGTACAACAGAGGATTTCTTAAGAAGCTTTGGAGTTTCGTCTATTGATGAACTTCCTACAATTTCTGAGGACATGGTTGAGCAATATAAGGAAGAGGCAGAACTTGAAATTGCCAAGGAAGATTTTGATAATAATCTAGATTCTGGCGAGGAACAATTGACACTTAATATTTAATTGAATACAATTTAAGCGTTAGAAATTTTTAGGAGTAAATGTTATGTTAGAGATTAAAGATCTTTCTTATCAGGTTGAAGATGAGAAGGAAAAGACTAAAGAAATTATTGACCACTTAGACCTAACTGTTGAAGATGGTAAATTTATCGTAATTACAGGACCTAACGGCGGCGGTAAGTCAACTCTTGCCAAGCTTATTATGGGTGTGAACACTCTTACATCAGGTAAGATTATTTTAGATGGTGAAGATATTTCAAATCTTAATATCACTGAGAGAGCAAAGAAGGGTATTAGTTTTGCCTTCCAGGCTCCAGTACATTTTAAAGGAATCAGAGTTGTAGACTTACTTAGACTTGCTGCTGGCGAGAAGATTACTACAATTGAGGCATGTGAGTACCTTTCAAAGGTAGGCTTATGTGCTAAGGACTATGTTAATCGTGAGGTAAATGCATCTCTATCCGGTGGTGAATTAAAGCGTATTGAAATTGCTACAGTTCTTGCAAGAGGAACAAAGCTTTCAATCTTTGATGAGCCAGAAGCTGGTATTGATCTTTGGAGTTTCCAGAACCTTATAAAAGTTTTTGAAAATATGAGACAGGAAATCAAGGGTACAATTATTGTTATTTCCCATCAGGAACGTATCTTAAACATTGCCGATGAAATCGTTGTTATTGAAAATGGTAAGGTTAAGAAGAAGGGTTCAAAGGACGAGATTTTACCTGAATTACTTGGTACACCTGCTGCAGCTAGTATTGCATGTGAGAAATTAGGAGGTGATAAGTAATGGAGATTAATGCTATTCAGAAGAACATTTTACATGAAGTTGCTAATTTAGACAGCATTCCACAGGGGGCTTATAATATTAGAGCTAACGGTGAGAGCGCTGCAAGAAATACAACTGCTAATATTGATATTGTAACAAAGAAGGATAAGCCAGGTATTGATATCATTATTAAGCCAGGTACTAAGGGTGAAAGCGTACATATTCCAGTTGTTTTAACTGAGAGTGGCCTTAAGGAAATGGTTTACAATGATTTCTACATTGGTGAAGGCGCAGATGTAACTATTGTTGCAGGTTGCGGTATTTCAAACTGTGGTGATCAGGATTCTGAGCACGATGGTATCCATTCTTTACACGTTGAAAAGAATGCTAGAGTTAAGTATGTTGAAAAGCACTACGGTGAAGGCGATGGCAAGGGCTCACGTGTCCTTAATCCTGTTACTAATGTTTATCAGGAAGAGGGCAGCTACGTTGAGATGGAGATGGTACAGGTTAAGGGTGTTGACTCTACTGTTCGTACTAACTATGCTGAACTTAAGGCTGGTGCTACACTCCTTATTCATGAGGCTTTAATGACTCATGGTGAGCAGAAGGCAACATCAGATTATAAGGTTGTTTTAAATGGTGAAGGTTCATCTGCTGATGTAGTTTCTCGTTCTGTTGCAAAGGACGATTCTGAGCAGATTTTCGAAGTTTCAATTGAAGGTAATACAGCATGTAACGGTCATGCAGCTTGTGATGCAATTATTATGGGTAATGCTCACGTTGTTGCTATTCCAAAGCTTGATGCGAAAAATGTTGATGCTGCACTTATTCATGAAGCTGCCATTGGTAAGATTGCTGGTGATCAGTTAACAAAGCTTATGACTCTTGGTCTTACAGAAGAAGAGGCAGAAGAGCAGATTGTTGCTGGTTTCTTAAGATGATTATTTTGAATTGTAATCAAATTAATTCATAAAATGTATAAAATATTTTTTGATAGGCCCCAATAATTAGTTTATTGAGAGTCTTGACTATTGTTTTATATAATAACTAACGAACAATAACATATCACATTGTAACTAAATTAGAGACTAACTCTTTCGAGTTTTGTCTCTAATTTTTATGTGTATTTGTTTTTATAATGGACTGGGAGGTTTATAAAATTTATGAAAAAAAGGGAGATGTATTATGCCAACAGGAATAATTATTAATGTCTTGTCAGTTTTTATAGGAGGAATTGTAGGTACATTTGCAGGCCACTTACTAAGCCTAGACTTTAAGGAAAAACTAAATATGATTTTTGGCGCCTGCGCAATGACCATGGGAATCAATGCTATAACTGAGATGGAAAATATGCCAGCTGTGATTTTCTCAGTGGTTGTGGGAACTGCCCTTGGCCTTGCAATTCACTTTGGAGATAAGATTACTTGGGCTTGTTCTAAAATGGAGCTTGTGGTTTCTAAGTTTGTTCACCAGAAGTCAACAGGTCTTTCAGAGGAAGAGTTTAGTAACACACTTGTAACTATCATCGTATTATTTTGCGCAAGTGGAACGGGAATTTATGGCTCAATCGTATCAGGAATGACAGGAGATCAGTCAATTCTATATTCAAAATCTATTCTTGATTTCTTTACAGCAATTATTTTTGCATGTTTACTTGGTGCAGTAGTTTCTGCTATTGCAATCCCTCAGTTTGTAATTTTTATGATTTTATTCTTACTAGCAGGAGTGATTTATCCCCTTACAACACCTGCTATGATTGGGGATTTTAAGGCTTGCGGCGGAATTCTACTTCTTGCCACTGGCTTTAGAATGATTAAGGTGAAAATGTTTCCAACAGCGGACATGATAATAGCTATGATACTTGTAATGCCTGTAAGTTATTTCTGGACTAGTGTGTTAGGAATGTAAATTTTTTACAAATTTTGGTCAGCTTTTGCTGGCCTTTTTTTATTGCAATTATTTTTGTATAATAAGGACTAGAAAAAGAAGGGAGTATTTTATGGTTATAGCAGTTAGTGCTTGTCTACTTGGACAAAATTGTAAATATAATGGTGGGAATAATAGAAACGAAAAAGTTTTAGAATATATAAAGGGACATGAGGTAATTCCTGTCTGTCCTGAAGTTTTTGGTGGACTTCCAACACCTAGAGAACCATCAGAAATTGTTAATGGTGTGGTTCGTCACAAGGATGGAGTATCAGTAGATAAGGAATTTAGAGAAGGGGCACGTATTGCCCTTGAAAAGGTGTTAAATTCTAGAGCAGAGCTTGTAATTTTACAGTCTAGAAGTCCTTCCTGTGGGCCTGATACTATCTATGATGGTACATTTTCAAAAAAATTAATTCCTGGAGATGGTGTTTTTGTGCAGCTTCTAAAAGAACACAATATTAAATATATCGACGTTAAGGATTTATAAAAAAATTACTTGCCATAAGACTATACATTCATTAGAATTAAGAAAGATTATAAACAAATATTGATGCCTATGGCCACCGGGTTGTGGGAGTAACATCATTTCTTTACCGTTAGGTCTTAGAAGGTGAGAAAACTAAATTTAAGGTAAGGAGAGTTAAAGATGTTTAGAAAAATGAGAAGATTCAAGCAACAGTTAGAAAATGATGAGTGTATTGAGATTTTAAAGAATACCAAAAGAGGCGTTCTATCTTTACTTGGGGATGACGGTTATCCTTATGGAATGCCTATTAATCATTTCTATTCTAGTGAGGATGGAAAGATATATTTTCATGGAGCTAAGGAAGGCCATAAGATTGATTCTATTAAGGCCTATGAGAAGGCTAGTTTTTGCGTCTATGATGAGGGCTATAGAAAAGAAGGCGATTGGGCCCTTAATATAAAGAGCGTTATTGTTTTTGGAAAAATCAGACTTGTGGAGGATGAAGAAACAGCTAGAATGATTTGTACAGAGCTCGTAAAGAAATTTACAGATGACAATGAATATCTTGAAAAAGAAATGAAGGCTGCATTCTCAAGGGTACAGTGCTTAGAGCTAGTGCCTGAGCATATAACTGGTAAGCTTGTTAACGAATCGTAAGGAGTAGATGTATGAAGAGTAGGATTTTTGTGATTATTGCCGCTTTGATTGTTTTGTGTTTAGTCGCATTTGCGTTAAGCAGCATACTATCAGGTGACACAAGCAATAATGCTAGTTCTTCCAGTGTTACGGAAGGAGAAGATATGGTAAGTTACAAGTCAATTACAATGCAGGAAGCAAAGGAAATTTTTAGCCAGCCAGGAGATTATGTGATTCTTGATGTTAGACGTCCTGAAGAATACGCAGCTGGTCACATTCCAGGAGCTATTAATTATGCCAATGAAAATATAACTACAAACACAATTGCTGGTTTAGAGGATCTAAATAAGACAGTTTATGTGTATTGTAGAAGCGGTAATCGTAGTAAGCAAGCTTCAAGTAAGCTAGCTAGAATTGGTTACACTAATATAATTGAGTTTGGTGGCATCATTGATTGGACTGGAGAAATTGAACGCAGTGTAAGCAATCCCTCGCTTTAAAAGCGTAAGATTTAAGCGGGGGTATAAAGCTTACTAGTGTCAGAAGGGGTTAAAGCCCCTTCTGACAGGTGGCACAAAGTGCCACTGCGTTCATGAGGAAGTAGCGAAGCGGATTCCGAATGTCCGCTTTACAAATAAAGACATAATGAGATTTGTGGGCAAGCCTTAGGGCTTGCCTTTTTCTCATTTATAGGAGATAGATAGTGACGAGAAAAATAGATTATATTCATTATTACTTGAGAAATTTTTAAAATGAAAGTATAATCAAGTAAGTTTGAGTTAAACAACAATGAATATTTTGGAGGTGCAAATTATGTTTTGCAGAAAATGTGGAAACCAATTGCCAGATACTGCCAAATTTTGTCCTAAATGTGGCACTCCGGTAAAAAGAGTAGATAATCAGCCGCTTGGAATGACAAATGTTTCACAAGGAGTTAACGAAACTCCTGATATGAATCAGTCGACTCCAGTTAACGAAGCTCCTGATATGAGTCAGTCGGCTTCAGTTAACGAAGCTCCTGAAATTATTCAGCAGGCTTCAGTTAATGAAGCTCCTGTTGATAATATGAACACAGAAGATATTGGCGGTTTAGCTGATAAGATTATGGAAATGACAGACACTAACATGAATTCTACAGGTGAGGGTGAGGCTGTAGAAACTAAAAATCAGGCACCGATGATGGATGCGCCAGTAAATCAGATGCCAAATCAGCAGATGCCATACCAGGGTCAGCAGATGCCAAATCAGCAGATGCCATACCAGGGCCAGCAGATGCCAAATCAGCAGATGCCATATCAAGGTCAGCAGATACCATATCAGGCTAATCCAATGCAAAATATGGCAGCAGCTCCAGTTAAGAAAGCTAAAGCTGCAAAGGCTCCTAAGCCAGCTAAGACTCCAAAGCCAACTGGTGAGAAGAGCTCTAATAATAAGATTATAATCACAGTTATGGGACTTGTAATTGTATGTCTCATAGTGGTTATTGCTTTACTTTTCTCAAAGGATTTCTTTAATAAGGATAAGTCAGATAGTGCTAATAGTCAGGTAACTACAGTTAGCGATGATAATAATACAAGTTCAAAGAGCAATAAGAACAAGGATAAAGAGACTGAAAGCAGCACAGAAGCTGAGACAGAATCTACTGATAATTCAGAATATGTTATTGCAGATAGTGACACACGTTTACTTACAAAGGAAGATCTTGTGGGACTTACTCAGGAAGAGCTTCGAATTGCAAGAAACGAGCTTTACGCAAGACATGGTAGAAAATTCAATGACGAAGCACTTCAGAGCTATTTTGACTCTAAATCATGGTATAAAGGCACAATTGAGCCAAACGATTTCACTGACGACATGTTAACTGAAACTGAGTTAAAGAACAAAGATACAATCGTGTCTTACGAGGAGGAAATGAACTACAGATGATAAAGAGCTTAAAATTAGTATTTTTACCAGTGATTTTTGCATCAATTTTACTAGGTTGCGGGAATTCTACTAAGAATACTGCAAATGAGACTACTGAAACTACTGAGGCAGAGACAGAATCAGTTACTGAAAATGTAGTCGAAGAAACTACAACTGAAGAGGAAAGCACAACGAATGGCTACGTGGTAGTTATTGATGCTGGTCACCAAGCTAAAGGCGATTCTAGTTTAGAACCTGTAGGACCTGGTGCATCAGAAATGAAAGCCAAGGTTTCTAGTGGAACTCGTGGAGTTTCTACAGGACTTTATGAGTATGAACTAAATTTAGAAGTTTCTTTAAAGCTTCAAACTGAGTTAGAGAGTCGTGGCTATGAGGTCATTATGGTTAGAACTACTAATGATGTAAATATTAGTAATAGCGAGCGAGCAAAGGTTGCTAATGATGCAAATGCAGACGCATTTATTAGAATCCATGCTAACGGTTCGACTAATTCTAGTGCTAATGGGGCTATGACTATTTGCCAAACCTCTTCAAATCCATACAACGCAAGCCTTTATTCTAAGAGCAAGTCCCTTTCAACTAATGTGTTAGAGAAAATGGTTGCTGCTACTGGATGTAGAAAAGAATACGTTTGGGAGACTGATACAATGAGTGGAATTAACTGGTGTCAGGTTCCTGTAACTATTGTTGAAATGGGCTATATGACAAATTCTAATGAGGACTATTTGATGTCCACAGATGCTTACCAGAATAAGATTGTAGATGGTATTGCAAATGGAATTGATGCTTATTTAGGATTGTAATTACTATGAAAAAAGGGGGATATTATTATGAGTGGGGCAGTTTTTGGATTTACCATATGGATTATTGTTGGTTTTGGAATTATGTTGTTAGGAATAATAGATATATTTTCAAAAAAACCGGCAGGTTTCTGGGCTAACTCTGAACCTTTTGAGGTTAAAGATGTTAAGGCTTATAACCTAGCAACAGGATTATTATTTATTGCCTATGGCTTGATATTTAATTTACTTGGGATACCACTTCTGATGGGAAAGAATAATCCCTTTATAATACTGTCGATGGTGGGAGTTATGTTTGAAACCATTGTGGTGATGGCAGTATATAGTATTGTGATTACAAAGAAATATAAGAAATGAAAAAAATATAATTTAGGGCTAAAGTTTTTACTAAAGCCTGTCGATATAGTTTCTAGATTAGTCTTACTAGGCTTTTCTAGAAACTTTTTTATTGGGTAAATGGATTTACCCTCGTTTACGGAAAGGAGTCCGTTATGAAGGTTGAAAGCAGTGTTATTTCTTTTGCCACAACACATGAAGAGAGTTCCTTTGAGTTTAAGGAGTCTGTAAGTATGGACGTTGCGGCATCTAAAGGGGCAGTAATTGCCATTCTTGACTTATCAAAAGAATCTAAGGGCATGACCATGAAAGAGGCCATGCTAAGTTACCAAAAACAGGAGAAAGAAAACGAAAAGAAGCATAGAGAGGAAAATGAAGCAAGAAATCTTAATTCTCTTGCTAAACTCCTAAAGGCTAACAAAAACTCTAATCAATATCAGATTAGCGATGAGCTAGATATGAAGATTAAGATGATTAAAGAGATTTTAGCGGCCCTTGCAGGAAAGAAGGTAGGTAAGGATTTTTTGCGTAATTATGAAAATGTAAAGCCTTCAGGAAATTCTAAGAAAAACGTGGCGGCAGGACTTGCCACTAGTTCTAGCAATGTATTTTCATCCTCAACTTCAGTGACAGGACAAGTTTTTAGCCCTTCTGAAAATAGAGGGGTTAGCAATGGCACAGCCTGGCAGAAAATCACAGCAAGTACTGGTTTTGTTTCAGAACAGGAAAGCACTACATTTTCAAGCACAGGAAAAGTGGTGACGGCAGACGGTAGATCCATTGACTTTAATTTAGAACTTAGCATGTCTAGGGCTTTTATGGCAGAGACTAACATGCTAGAGGTTAAGGACTACATTAAGATGGACCCGCTTGTTATTAACTTAGATAGCAATATTACTAGCGTTTCTGATCAGAAGTTTTTCTTTGATTTGGATGCAGATGGGGATGAAGAGAGCATTTCCTTTGCAGGAGAAGGTTCGGGCTTTTTAGCATTAGATAAGAATAACGATGGCGTAATTAACGATGGTTCCGAGCTTTTTGGCACAAAGTCAGGGGATGGCTTTAAGGATTTAGACGTATACGATGAAGATGGCAATGGCTGGATTGATGAAAATGATTCTATATTTAATAAGCTTAAGGTTTGGACAAAGGATAGTGAAGGAAGAGATTTGCTTATTGATTTAAAGAAGGCAGATGTGGGGGCGATTTATCTTGATAGCGCCAATAGTCAGTTTAGCTTAAAGGATAGTGAGAATAACTTAAATGCAGAGATTAAAAGGACTGGCGTTTATCTAAAGGAGAGCAGTGGGGCTGTAGGCACTATAAGTCATGTGGACCTTGTTTTGTAAATTTTCTTTATTAGTTTAGAAAATCTTAATTGGACATTAGATGTGTTTTGCCTTACATTAGTTAGTAGATACTAATTAATATATACAAAAGCTGACTTTACAAGTTAAAAATTCAATAGTAAACTTGTATACGTTATGATTTTTAATGATTATAACTTTCAATTTAAGCAAGAATGCTTGATTGAACGCATTTACATTTTTCAAAACACATTTAGATCCTTTTTGGGATTGGAACTAGGAGGAAATTGATTATGGAAAGAGCTAATGCTTGGAAGACATACGATGCTGCTACTAAGAAAGCTGTTTTTGATTTTGCAGAAGATTACAGACAGTTCATTAGCAAGGCTAAGGTAGAAAGAGAGTGCGTAACAGAATCTGTTAAGCTCGCTAAGGCAGCTGGTTATGAAGATTTAAATGAAGTTATTAAGGCTGGCAAGACTTTAAAGGCTGGCGATAAGGTTTATGCAGTTAATATGAAGAAGGCTATCGTGTTATTTAACATCGGTGAAGAGCCACTTGAGAATGGTATGAACATTTTAGGTGCTCATATTGATTCACCAAGACTTGATATTAAGCAGAACCCATTATACGAAGATACAGAACTTGTTTTACTTGATACTCACTACTATGGCGGCGTTAAGAAGTATCAGTGGACAGCAACACCTCTTGCACTTCACGGTGTAGTTGCATTAAAGGACGGTTCAGTAATCGATGTTACTGTTGGTGAAGATCCATCTGATCCAGTTCTTGGTGTATCTGACTTACTTATCCATTTAGCTGCTGAGCAGATGGAAAAGAAGGGTAGTAAGGTTGTTGAAGGTGAACAGCTTGATGTTTTAGTTGGTAGCATGCCAGCTGAAGGCGAAGAAGACGAGAAGGAATTAGTTAAGAAGAATATCTTAAATATCCTTAAGGAAAAGTACAATATCGAAGAAGAGGACTTCTTATCAGCTGAACTTACAATGGTTCCAGCAGGTCCTGCTAGAGATTACGGTTTAGATAGATCAATGATTATGGGTTACGGTCATGATGATAAGTCTTGTTCTTACCCATCACTCATCGCTTTATTTAACTCACAGAACTTAAAGAAGACTGGTGTTTGTATCCTCGTTGATAAGGAAGAAATCGGATCTGTTGGTGCAACAGGTATGCAGTCTAAGTTCTTTGAAAATATGGTCGCTGAACTTATGGATAGATGCGGAGATTATTCTGATCTCAAGCTTAGAAGAGCACTTGCTAACTCATTTATGTTAAGCTCTGATGTTTCAGCTGCATTTGATCCAAACTATGCATCAGTATTTGAGAAGAAGAATTCAGCTTACTTTGGCCGTGGTGTTGTATTTAATAAGTACACAGGCGCTCGTGGTAAGTCAGGTTCTAACGATGCTTCAGCAGAGTACGTTGCTAAGATTAGAAAGATCTGCGATGATAACAAGGTTAACTTCCAGACAGCTGAACTTGGTAAGGTAGATGCAGGTGGCGGCGGAACAATCGCTTACATCTTAGCTAACCTCGATATGAACGTAATCGATAGTGGTATTGCAGTTCTTAACATGCATGCTCCACATGAGATTATTTCAAAGGCTGACCTTTGGGAAGCTCTTAAGTGTTATGAAGCCTTCTTAAAGGATGCTTAAAATCACTTGATATATACTTATCTTTAGGTTAAAATTAGATAGCTTAATTTAATGCAAGCCCTGATACTATTTACTTTAAATAGATTTTATTGGGGCTTGTAGTTTTTATGTAATAAAAAGAAATGGAGAAATAAGGATGAAGTGGAATAAATATTCAATAAAAACTACAACTGAAGCGGTGGATTTAATCAGTGCTTCTTTATCAGAACTTGGAATTGAAGGAATCGAAATCTGTGACAATGTTCAGTTAACTAAGGAAGAGGCTAAATCTATGTTTGTTGATTTTATTCCAGATTTGCCAGAAGACGATGGAAGCGCAGTTGTTAACTTCTATCTTGACTCAGAGGATGATGACCATACAATCTTAGATAAAGTTAAGGATGAAATCGAGAGCCTACGTATCTTTTGTAATGTAGGTGAAGGTACAATCACTGAATCAGAGACAGAAGATAAGGATTGGATTAACAACTGGAAGCAGTACTGGCATACCTTTAACATCGGCGACCTCTACATTAAGCCAACTTGGGAAGAGGTAACTGAAGAGATGAAGGGACATCCTATTCTTTCAATAGATCCAGGAACTGCCTTTGGTACAGGTTCCCACGAAACAACTCGTCTTGTAATTAGACAGCTTCAAAAGTATGTTAAGTCAGGGGACGAAGTTTTAGATGTAGGCTGTGGTAGCGGTATCTTATCAGTAGTTGCTCTTAAGTATGGCGCAGGTCATGCCTTTGGAACAGATCTTGATCCTAATGCTATTATTGCAAGTCATGAAAATGCAGACCAGAATGACATTTCTCACAGCCAGTTAGAGGTCATTGAAGGTAATATTATTGATGACAAGGCAATTAAGGATGCTTGCGGTTACGAGAAGTACGATATCGTCTGCGCTAACATTTTAGCAGATGTACTTGAACCTCTCTCAACATGCATTCACGAGCATATGAAAGTTGGCGCTTACTTCATTACATCAGGTATCATCGATAGCAAGGAAGAAGAGGTTGTTACTGCATTTAAGAAGAATCCTCACCTTGAAATCGTTGAAGTTAACCATGATGGTGAATGGGTAAATGTTACAGCAAGAAGAGCAAACTAAAGGTTGGTGTAGACTATGTATCATTTTTTTGCAGAACATGAGAACACATTTGAAGAGGAAGGCTATATTGATATAGTTGGCGGAGATGTTAATCATATTAAAAATGTACTGCGACTAAAGACAGGCGACGAGGTTTTAGTTAGTACAGGAGATAATCTTGATTATTCTTGCCTTATTGATAGCCTCTCAGATGAGCTTGTAAGGGTAACAATTAAGGAGAAACGTGAGAAGACTAATGAACTTCCAATTGAGGTTTATCTCTTTCAGGGTTTACCTAAGCAAGATAAGATGGAACTTATTATTCAAAAATGTGTCGAACTCGGTATGACTGGCTTTTACCCTGTATCTATGAAAAGATGCATCGTTAAGCTTGACAAAAAGAAGGCAGACAATAAAATAAAACGATGGAATGAGATTTCTTTAAGTGCTGCTAAGCAGAGTAAAAGAAGCATTATTCCTAAGGTGGAATCACCAATGTCTTTTACAGAGGCACTAAAAGAAGCTGGAAAGCTTGATAAGTTAATACTTCCTTACGAATGCGCTGATGGAATGGCACATACTAAGGATGTGGTTAATTCTATAAAGCCTGGTGATAAGGTGGGCATTTTTATAGGTCCTGAAGGCGGCTTTGATAGAGACGAGCTTGATAGGGCTATTGAGGCAGGTTGTGAGATTGTTACTCTTGGTAAGAGAATTCTTAGAACTGAAACTGCAGGCCTTATGCTTATGAGCGTGCTTATGTATAATTTTGAAGAATAAAGACATTTTTAAAGAAATATTTAATCGCGACATTAGATAGTTACGAGATTTGGAGTGTGAAAAATGGAAGCGTATTTAGATAATTCAGCAACTACACGTACAGCAGATTCTGTTGTGCAGATTATGATTGAGGCCATGCAGGTTAACTACGGTAACCCATCGGCTAAGCATTTGAAGGGCGTGGAGGCTGAAAACTACGTTAAGGAAGCAGCAAGCATCATTGCTAAGAGCCTTAAGGTATTAGATAAAGAGATTCTTTTCACATCAGGTGGAACAGAATCTAACAATACAGCAATTATAGGAACTGCCATGGCTAATAAGCGTAAGGGCAATCACTTAATTGTTAGCTCAGTTGAGCATGCCTCAGTTAAGGAGCCTTTCAATTTCCTTGAAAAAGAAGGCTTTAGAGTAACTTACCTCCCTGTAAACTCAGAGGGTATTGTGGATTTAGAGGCTTTAAAGGAAGCACTTGATGAGGAAACAATTTTAGTTAGCTGTATGCACGTTAACAATGAAATTGGTGCCATTGAGCCAATTGAAGAAATCGGACGTATCGTTAAGGAATATAATCCAGATATTATTTATCATGTGGATGCTATTCAGTCTTACGGTAAGTTTAGAATTTACCCAAAGAAGCTTGGCATCGACCTTTTATCAGTAAGTGGTCACAAGATTCATGGCCCTAAGGGTTCAGGATTTTTGTATATAAAGGACAAGACTCGCATCAAGCCTATTATTTACGGAGGCGGACAGCAAAAGGGTATGCGTTCTGGTACTGAAAATGTTCCAGCAATCGCAGGTCTTGGAAAGGCTGTTGAACTCATCTATAATAGTGATTTTGATAAGAAAATTGAACATCTCTACGAAGTTAAGGATCATTTAATTGATGGTCTTGAAAAAATGGAAGATGTGCAGATTAACAGTAAGAGAGACGGAGAGTCAGCTCCTCAGATAGTTTCAGCTAGTTTTAAGGATGTTAGAGCAGAAGTTTTACTTCATGCCCTTGAAGAAAAGAATATCTACGTATCTTCAGGTTCAGCTTGTTCTTCAAACAAGCCAGGCCTTAGCAACACTTTAGTGGCTATTGGCCTTGATAATAACCTATTAGATTCAACAATAAGATTTAGCTTTAACTATGAAACAAGCATTGAAGAAATTGATTATGCACTTGAGGTTTTAAATACATTGGTGCCTCAGTTACGTAGATTTGTTAGAAAGTAATTGTAGCAACTGCTTTAGCAGTTTAGTACTAAGAAGAAAGGAAACAATATGTACAAGGCTTTTTTAATTAAGTATGGTGAAATTGGCGTTAAGGGTAAGAACCGTTACCTTTTCGAAGACGCTTTAGTTAGACAGATCAAGCACGCTCTTAAAAATGTAGAGGGTGAATTTGATGTTATTAAGAGACAGGGTAGAATCTATGCTAAGGTTTTATCTGATTCTTATGATTATGATGAGACTATTGAGGCACTTTCAAGAGTATTTGGTATTCATGGAATCTGCCCTGTAGTTCAGATTGAAGATAATGGCTTTGAAGATTTAGCAGCTCACGTAGTTGACTATATCGGTAAGGCTTATGAAGATAAGAACTTTACCTTTAAGGTAGAGTCACGTCGTGCAAGAAAGAACTATCCAAAGAATTCTATGGAAATCAACATGGACTTAGGTGAGGCTATTCTTACAGCCTTCCCTGAAACAAAGGTTGATGTACATAATCCAGAAGTTTTAGTTCAGGTTGAAATTAGAGAAATCATTAATATTTACTCAATTGAAATCCCTGGACCTGGCGGAATGCCAATCGGAACTGCAGGTAAGGCAATGGTTCTTTTATCAGGCGGTATTGATAGCCCAGTTGCAGCTTACATGGTTGCAAAGCGCGGTGTTGAAATCGAAGCAACATATTTCCACGCACCTCCATATACTTCAGAACGTGCAAAGCAGAAGGTTGTTGACCTTGCTAAGATCGTTTCTAAGTATGCAGGTCCTATCACACTTAACGTAGTAGATTTCACTGAGATTCAGTTAGCTATTTATGAGAAGTGTCCACATGATGAATTAACAATCATTATGAGACGTTTAATGATGAAGATTTCTGAAGATTTAGCTAAACAGAGCGGCTGTAACGGCTTAGTAACAGGTGAATCAATTGGTCAGGTTGCATCTCAGACAATGGCTAGCCTTACATGTACTAACGAAGTTTGTACACTTCCAGTATTTAGACCAGTTATCGCTTTTGATAAGCAGGATATCATCGATATCTCAGAAAAGATTGGAACATACGAGACATCAATCTTACCTTACGAAGATTGCTGTACAATCTTTGTTGCTAAACATCCAGTAACAAAGCCTAACTTAAGTGTAATTAAGAGACACGAACACAATTTAGATGAAGTTATAGACGAAATGTATGAAAGAGCAATGAGCACAGTAGAAAAAATTGTATGTGAGTAATGTAATAACTAGTGAAACTAGTTATTATGTAGCGTCGCGCCGCGCGAAGCGCATTTAATGCGCGATGTTCCCAATGAACAAGGTAAAAAAAGCCCCAGCCTTTAAGGGCTGGGGCTTAGTTAATAATATTATTCAACGATATATGGCTTTAATACAGAAAGAATTGTATCAATGTCGTTCTCTGCGTGGATATTAAGGTCGATTGGCTTTGAAAGGTCAAGAGAGAAAATACCCATGATTGACTTAGCGTCAATTACGTATCTACCAGAAACTAAATCAAAGTCAACATCGAACTTAGTGATATCATTAACGAAAGACTTAACTTTATCAATAGAGTTTAATGAAATCTGAACAGTCTTCATTTTGTCTACCTCCTACATTATTTTATATAATCATTCTAGCCACTAAAAATCTTACTGTCAACTAGTAAAATTTATTTTAGAGACTAGATAGATTCTAACTTAGTTGTGGGTTGTTAAAACAATAACATAGAGAATACATTTTTGAAAAGAGGAATTTAGTGAAAAAAGTAGCATTACATAGCCTTGGTTGCAAGGTTAATTCATATGAAACAGAATCAATGGAAGAGTTGTTTAGAAAGGCGGGCTATGAGATCGTCCCTTTTAAGGAGGATGTTTTAGCTGATGTCTATGTAATCAATACTTGTTCCGTTACTAATATAGCCGATAGAAAGTCTCGTCAGATGCTTCATAAGGCTAAGAAAATGAACCCAGAGTCGGTGGTTATCGCCTGCGGTTGTTACGTTGAATCAGATAGCGCAGGAGTTATTGCAGATGAATGTGTAGATATTGTAATTGGTAATAATAGAAAATTTAGCGTTGTTGAGGCCTTAGAGGAATACTATAAGGACAGCACTTGCAACGTTTTCATGAATGATATAAATAAGGATTCAAATTATGAGAATCTTACAATCGAGACAGTATCTGAGCATACTAGAGCCTATATAAAGATTCAAGATGGTTGTAACCAGTTCTGTTCTTACTGTATTATTCCATACGTTCGTGGAAGAATCAGAAGCAGACAGATTTCTGATATCGTTGAGGAAGTTAAGGGCTTGGCGGCTAAAGGCTTTAAGGAAGTGGTTTTAACTGGTATTCACATTACAAGTTACGGCCTCGACTTTGTAAAGGAAAGCGACAAGGGTCTAGCTAGCGATGATTATCTTGCTAATGAAAATGCAACAGCCCATATAGGCCTTCTTGATGTAATTAAGGCTATCAATGAGATTGATGGAATTGAAAGAATCAGACTTTCCTCACTTGAGCCAAGAGTAATTACAGAGGAATTTGCTAAGGAAATTGCGAAAATGCCTAAGCTTTGTCCACATTTTCATCTATCCCTTCAAAGTGGAAATGATAAGACTCTAAAGGCTATGAATAGAAAATACGATACAAAGGAATTTATGGAGGGTGTTGAAAGACTTCGTAAATACCTAGATAAGCCAGCTCTTACAACAGATATTATTGTTGGTTTCCCAGGGGAGACAGATGAGGACTTTAATGAGACTTATGAGTACCTAAAGAAGGTAAACTTCTATGAGATGCACATTTTCAAATACTCAAGAAGAAAGGGTACGGTTGCTGATAAGATGCCGGCTCAGGTAAACGGTAAGGATAAAAATAAGAGAAGTAATTCACTTTTACTTATGACAAAGGTTAATTCTTTGGCTTATAGAAAGGATTTCCTTGAGAATACTAAGTTTGCTGATGTCTTAATTGAGGAGCTGGTTACAATTGATGATAAGGAATATTATACAGGTTATACTAAGAATTATATTCGTGTAGCTATTGAAAAAGAGGCATTTAAAGGTTATTCTATAGTAAGTGAAGATAAAATAGTTAATACTATTGTAAAAATTAAAGCAGAAAGTTTAATGAGCGATAACGAGACAGTTCTTTGCTCAATTATCGGAGAGTAAATATGAAGACTAGAAAGAATGAGGCAGGAATGATTCTTGCCATAGACATGGGTAACACTAACATTGTAGTTGGATGCGTGGATAATAACCGTGTAATTTTTGAGGAGAGATTATCTACAGACCCATCAAAGACGGAGCTTGAGTATGCAATAGGTTTTAAGACGGTTCTTGAATTATATAATATAAAGCCTGAGGACATTAAGGGTTCAATTATTTCCTCAGTTGTGCCATCTTTAGTTAATATCATTAAAGAGGCAGTAATTAAGACAGTTGGCGTAGTTCCTATGATTGTAGGTCCTGGCATTAAGACAGGCCTTAACATCCTTATGGATCAGCCTCGTCAAGTAGGTTCTGATTTAATCGTTGATGCAGTGGGGGCTATTCATGAATACGGCGCACCTGTAATTATTATTGATCTTGGAACTGCTACAACAATTAGTGTGGTGGATGAGAAGGCTAATTACATTGGTGGTGCGATTTTACCAGGAATTAGAGTGTCTCATGATTCCCTAGTTTCAAGAACAGCACAGTTACCTAAGATTTCCCTTGAGGCACCGGAAAAGTCAATCGCAAAGAACACTGTAGATTGCATGAAGTCTGGCCTTGTTTATGGAAATGCAGCTTGTATCGACGGAATGATTCGCCGTTTAACTCGTGAAGCTGGCTTTGGTAAAAATGGAAAGCCAGAAGCTAAGGTTGTGGCAACTGGCGGTCTTGCAAGTGTTGTAATTCCTAATTGTGAAGAGAAGATTATTGAAGATCCTGAGCTTTTAATTAAGGGACTTAAAATTATTTATGATAAAAATGTAGATTAGGAGAGTTTTATGTTAACTAATAAGAATGTAGTAATTGGAGTGACAGGAAGTATTGCGGCCTATAAGATAGCCAACCTAGCAAGCATGTTAGTTAAACAGCATGCCAATGTTGACGTTATTATGACAGAAAATGCTACAAATTTTATCAATCCAATTGCATTTGAGACTTTAACAAGTAATAAATGTATTGTTGATACATTTGATAGAAATTTCCAATTTAATGTAGAGCATGTATCTTTGGCTAAAAAGGCAGACATTTTCCTTGTAGCTCCTGCTTCCGCTAATGTTATTGGCAAGATGGCAGCAGGTATTGCAGACGATATGTTAACAACAACTCTACTAGCAGCTAAGTGCCCAATTTATGTGGCACCTGCTATGAATACTAACATGTATACTAACAGAATTGTTCAGGACAATATAGCTAAGTTAAAGAGCTATGGTATGCATTTTATTACACCAGCATCAGGCAGACTTGCTTGTAATGATATAGGTATTGGAAAGTTAGCCTCAGAAGAGGTTTTAATGGACAATATCCTTCGTGAAATTGCTATGCCTCATGACCTTGAAGGCCTTAAGGTGGTAGTAACTGCAGGACCTACAAGAGAGAAAATCGACCCTGTGAGATACATTTCCAATAATTCCACAGGTAAGATGGGTTACGCAATCGCAAAGGTTGCTATGATGCGTGGTGCAAATGTAACACTTATTTCAGGTCCTACAAGCCTAGATAAACCTCGCTTTGTAGATGCTATTGATGTAGTTTCAGCAAGAGATATGTATGAGGCGGTAGTTGAAGAAGCTAAGGATGCTGATATTGTTATTAAGGCTGCTGCAGTGGCAGATTACAGACCAGATACAGTGGCAGATGAGAAGATTAAGAAAAAAGACGGAGATATGTCAATTAATCTAGAGAGAACTGATGACATACTTGCTAGTCTTGGAGCAAACAAGTCAGATAAGCTCTTCCTTTGCGGTTTTTCAATGGAGACAGAAAATTTAATTGAGAACTCAAGAAAGAAGCTTGATAAGAAGAATCTCGATATGATAGTTTGTAATAATCTAAAGGTGGCTGGAGCAGGTTTTGGTACAGATACTAACGTAGTTACACTTATTACAAAGTCAGATATTAAGGAACTTCCGATTATGTCTAAGGAAGAAGTGGCGTCTAAGTTACTTGATGAGATTATGACTTTAAGAAAGTAGAAATACATTGTAAAGCTTACGCTTTTGAAGCGGGGGATTGCTTACACTGCGTTCATAATAATAGGGTAGATAGGGTAGAAAATTTATATAAGGGGCAAATTGATTAATGGCTAAAAATAAAAAGGTAATTAAATATAGGCGTAATTATGACAAAGTAATTGCAGTTGTAACTTTTGTGTTAATTGCATTTTATGTAGTTTGTTTTGTCTTTTTATACGCTACAAAAAGTTCGGTTAAGACTTATGAAACTGCGCTTGGTAGTCTTTATGACAGCGAGAGTTTCACGGCCTTAGCTATTCGTGACGAGACAGTTTATTATTCAAATTATTCGGGTTTCGTTAACTATTATCAGGTTGAGGGCAGTAAGGTGGCTAATGGAGAGACGGTTTATTCAGTGGATGAAACCGGCAAAGTTGCTGATCTTTTGGCAAGCTATAGCACCGATACTTCAAATGCCCTTTCTTCCGATGATTTGTCTTTACTAAAGGAGACACTTGATAAGTATAAGCTAAATTATGATCCTAATGAATTCAGTGAAATTTATAATTTAAAGACAGATTTGAATTCTACAATTCTTGCATCTATAAGCGCAGATATTATGGAAAATCTTGATTCTTTAATCGATTCAACAGGAAATGCTAACTTCTTTAATGCCGTGGGCTCTGAGGCAGCAGGAGTGGTGGTTTATAGCACAGATGGCTATGAAAATTTTAGCGAGGATCAGTTATCTACTTCTTGCTTTAATAAAAATAATTATGAAAAAAATGTACTAAAAAATACCAGTGGTGAAGATACCATTGCAGCTGGCGATGCCGCTTACAAAATTGTAAATAGCGAGAATTGGAATCTATATATTTCCCTTTCTAAGTCTCAAGTTGAACAGCTTGATTTGACAAATGCATCTACAGTTACAGTAAACTTCAAGTCCGACGGTATATCCACAAGTTGTGGCTTTGAATTAGTTGAAGTTAATGGACAATATTTTGGAAAAATGTCACTTTCAAAATATATGATTCGATATGCTACAGAAAGATACTTAGATATTGAACTTGTTGTGGATGAGGCAACAGGAATTAAGGTTCCAAGCTCAGCAATGACAACAAAGGATTTCTACGTACTTCCAACTAGCTATTTAACTTCAAGTGGTAATGAAAAAGGATATCTAATTAGCTATGAAGAAAATGGGGAGACTAAAAAGACCTTTATTAAAGTAGCTAGATATTATACAGAGGACAACGACACAACGGATACTAGTGATGACTACATTTACGTAGATCCAAATCTGTTCCCGTCAGATTCCTTTGTCTTAATAAAAGAGGATAGTAAAGAAACCTATTCTGATATAAAGACAGCATCACTTAACGGTGTTTACTGCGTAAATTCTGGCTTTACAGAATTTAAGGTAGGAAATATTTTGAAGAAAAACGACGAGTATTGTATCCTAGAAAACAATGCTACAAAAGGCGTTGAACTCTACGATAGAATTTTACTTGACGCAAAGAAATACAGCGAAGGTGAGCTGATCTACTGATTGTCGAAAAAGGAGTAATTATGGTAGTTGAGAATTACAAGGAAGTTTTAGAAAACGTTAAAAAGGCCGCCCTTAAGGCCGGCAGAGACCCTAAAGACATTACTGTTTTAGCGGTCAGCAAAACAAAGCCAAATGAAATGATAGAAGAATTATATAACGAAGGCGTTAGAGAATTTGGCGAAAATTATGTCCAGGAACTTGCAACAAAAATGGAAACTCTACCTAAAGATATCCATTGGCATATGATTGGACATTTGCAAAGAAATAAGATTAAATACATCATTGAAAATGTTAAAATGATCCATTCAGTAGATTCCCTTAGACTTGCTAAGGCAATCAGTGATGAAGCCGTTAAAAAAGGCGTAAATATGGACATTTTACTTGAAGTTAATGTGGCTCTTGAGGAAAATAAATTTGGTTTTAAAGTAGAAGAGGTTGAAGAGGCAGTTAAAGAAATTGCAAAATTGCCTAATATCTGCGTAAAAGGCTTAATGACTAGTGCTCCATACGTTAGCGACGCAGAAGAAAATCGACAATATTTTAAAAGACTAAATAAATTATTAGTTGACATCAATGATAAAAACATAGATAATGTTAGTATGAGCGTTCTTTCAATGGGGATGACTAACGATTATTTGGTAGCCATTGAAGAAGGTGCGACTCATGTAAGAGTTGGCACAGCAATTTTTGGTGAGAGAAACTATAATAAATAGTTTATGTATTTTATGGACAGAATTTTATATTGCTGTGGAAAATCGATTGGGAATAAGGAGAAGAAAAATGGGAGCAATAGATAAGATTACAGATTTTTTCAAATTTAACGAAGAAGACGACTACGAGGATATCGAAGAAGAAGGATATGATGATTTAGAAGAAGACTACGAAGAAGATGAAGAAACAACTAATGACAGAAGAAACATCTTCGGTGGTAAGAAGAACGATGCTGATTCAGTTTCAGTTCCAGAAAGACAAAAGTCAAGTCAGTCTCGTACTAAGATCGTACCTATTAAGACACAGACTCCAAAGGAATTAGAGGTTGTTGTTATTAGACCTCAGTCTATGGAAGATGCTAAGGAAATTACAGATACTTTACTTTACGGTAAGGCTGTTGTTCTTAATTTAGAAGGTATTCATGTTGAGATAGCTCAGAGAATTATTGATTATTCTGCTGGTTCAACATACGCAATCAGAGGTAACTTACAGAAGATTACTAACTTTATCTTCCTTGTAACACCTCCTAATGTAGATATTTCAGGTGACATTCCTGAATTAGTTGGTGGCGGAATTGATTTAGCAGGTGTTAAGTCTAAGTCTGATATTAGTCAGTTATAATTAAAGATTTTGCCATCTAAGCGCTAGCTTAGGTGGCTTTTTTAGTAGTAAGTGTGTTTTGTGGAGGATATATGAGTAAGTGTATTAATGTAAAATATGAGGAAAAGCCTTGTTATGATATTGTAATTGAGAAGGATTTTTCTAAGCTAGCAGAAAGCTTTAATAAGCTTGGTGTTAAGGATAGAAAGATCTGTATCGTAACAGATTCTAATGTTGGTCCTATTTATGCAAATGAAGTGAAGGCCGAGCTTGAAAAGACAGGCAATAAGGTTTTTGTCTATACATTTGAAGCAGGAGAGGACAATAAGACTCTTTCTACAGTTCAGGATGTTTATGAATTTTTAATACAGAACAAATTCGATAGAAAGGATATGCTTGCGGCTCTAGGTGGCGGTGTTGTTGGAGATTTAACAGGTTATACTGCAGCAACTTACCTTAGAGGGGTAAATTTTATTCAAATTCCAACTTCTCTATTAGCACAAGTAGATTCTAGTATCGGTGGTAAAACTGGCGTAGATTTTAGAGGTTATAAGAACATGGTTGGGGCTTTTCATATGCCTAAACTTGTATATATGAATATGGGTTGTCTTAAGTCTTTATCTAAAAGACTCTTTAATTCTGGCTTTGGCGAGATTATTAAGCATGGTCTTATTAAGGATAAGGAATATTATCACTGGTTAAAGGATGAATATAAGGCAATTACTAGCCTTGATTTAGATGCTCTTGAACATATGATTTATGTGAGCTGTAATATTAAAAGGGAAGTGGTTGAAAAAGATCCAAAGGAACAGGGGGATAGAGCCCTACTTAACTTTGGTCATACACTTGGTCATGCCATTGAGAAACTACTTAACTTTAGTATGTATCATGGCGAATGTGTAGTGCTAGGTATGGTTGCAGCACTAGACATTTCTCTTAGAAGAGCTAAAATTACAGAGGAAGAGTTTAATGAAGCTATTGAGATGTTTAAGCTCTATGAATTCCCTGTAACTTGTAAGGGAGTTTTAGCTGAGGATGTAATTAAGGCTTCTAAAAATGATAAAAAGGCAGACGCTGGTAAGATTAAGTTCATTTTACTTGATTCTATTGGTGATGCCATTATTGATAAGACTGTTTCAGATGATGAAATGAGACAGGCTTTAAAAAGAGTTTTAGAATAAAATTTATCAGACTCTTTTATAAAATGGGAAGGGAAATTTGAAGTTTTTTATGAAAAAAAGTGTTAGATTAATTATATTTTTACTTGCAAGCGCATTACTAGTTGAGCTTGATCAGATTACAAAGATTATTGCAAGAGCTAATCTTGAGGGTAAGTCAGAGGGCTTTTCTATAATTCCTGGAGTTTTGAAATTATTTTACCTAGAAAATCAGGGAGCGGCTTGGGGAATCTTAAATGGCAAGCTTAATTTCTTTATTGTACTTACTTGCCTTATTGTATTAGTACTTGTTTATATAGTAATTAAGATGCCAGCAGATAAGAAATATAATTATCTCTTTTTTACAATAATCTTTTTAACAAGCGGAGCAATCGGAAACTTTATTGATAGAATTAGATTGTCTTACGTTAGAGATTTTATTTATTTTGAATTAATTGATTTCCCTGTATTTAACGTAGCTGATATTTACGTTACTTTATCGGTTATTGTCTTGATTATCCTTATTTTCTTTGTTTACAAGGATGAGGATTTTGCATTTTTATCAAGAAAAAGGGAATCTAACTAATAATTTTTTGAGGTGCAAATGTTAGATAATTTAGACGCAAATAAAAACGATGAAATAATGGCTTCTATGACAGAGAACATGAATGATGCTGTGATGGATGAGCTAGATTTAGAGGATGAGGACTCTTTTGAGCAGGAGATTTGCCTTAAAACTGAGAGTCAGGATAAGGGAACTCGTATTGATAAATACATTTCCTCAAAGCTACCTGACTTTTCCCGTTCTAGAATTCAAAAATCTATTGAAGAGGATAATATCTTAGTGGATGGAGCAAGCATTAAGGCTAACTATAAGCTTAAGGGCGGGGAAAACATTTTAGTAAGGATCCCTAAGCTTGTGGTGCCAGAAATTGTGGCGCAAGACATTCCACTTGATATAGTTTATGAGGATGATGATTTAATTCTTATTAATAAGCCAAAGGGCATGGTTGTGCATCCTGCGGCAGGTCATTACGACAACACTATGGTCAATGCCCTTATGTATCACTGCAAGGATAATTTATCCGGCATCAACGGGGTTTTAAGACCTGGTATTGTTCATAGAATTGACATGAACACAACGGGAATTATTGTTGCTTGTAAAAATGATTTTTCCCACAATTTTATAGCTAGTCAGTTGGCGGTTCATTCTATAACTAGAAAGTATTATGCCATTTGCCTAAACTCCTTTAAAGAGGAAGAGGGTACAGTGGATGCGCCTATTGGCAGAAATCCTAACGATAGAAAGAAGATGGCTATTGATAGAAAGAATGGCAAGAGAGCTGTTACTCACTACAAAGTTTTAGAAAACTTTGGAAAATATGCCTTTATCGAGTGTCAGCTTGAAACCGGCAGAACTCATCAGATTAGAGTGCATATGGCAAGTATCGGGCATCCTCTTTTAGGAGATGATGTATATTCAAGGGCTAAGTCCAATTTCAAATTGCAGGGCCAGACTTTGCATGCTGGAGTTCTTGGCTTTATACATCCTCGTACAAAAGAATATGTGGAGTTTAGCGCGGAATTGCCAGATTATTTTAAGGAACTATTAGAGAAATTAAGAAAGTCAAGTTAACTAAGAAAAAGCGTTTTTAGGGGATTGCTTATATTGCTTTTAAAATATATCTAACTTTGGAGGTCATCATGAGACGTAGAGAATATATTGATTTGATTTTAAATGGCATTTCCGATAGTTTTGACATTTACCATAACTATTGGTTTAAGGACAGGAAATTCGTGGTCTATGCATATAATTACGATCGCAAGAATAAATTTGAGACAGCTAAGGATGCGAAATTATGGGACTCGAAAAGCTATGAGCATCTTTTCTTTATAAATTGCGATGATTTAGACCCAGAGAAGTTTAAGGAGCTTTATCAGTGGACTATTGATAATATTGAGCCACATTTCGTCCGTGGAGATAAAAGATGGCCACAAAAGAATCACATGTGTAGCTACATTTCCTTTATTATAATTACAAAGAATCCTATTACTTATGAGGTTTCGCAGCTTATTAAGAAGAGTA
The DNA here is from genome assembly GCF_016290755.1 of Lachnospira sp. Classification (NCBI taxonomy): domain Bacteria; kingdom Bacillati; phylum Bacillota; class Clostridia; order Lachnospirales; family Lachnospiraceae; genus Lachnospira; species Lachnospira sp. The sequence continues at coordinate 62,978 of NZ_JAEEVD010000004.1, read as the reverse complement.
ATTTTAAGAAGAATTATCTATTTGGAGCTAGAGGTTTTTCAAATATTAGGATTGCAGTAATTACGCCAAGTACAAAGGAAATTACAGTTAATAAGTTTGGGGCAAAGATAGGAAATTTCCTATCGGAATTGTTGCCTAATGAATAAGATAAATGTTATAATAATTATATAAATTTTTGTTCATTCATATAGCGATGATTTTAAAAATTATTCAAGGGGGTATGAATTATGAATGAGAGAACTGTTATAACAATTGGCAGAGAATTTGGTAGTGGCGGTCATGAAGTAGGTATGAAGCTTGCTGCTAAACTAGGCATTAAGTGCTATGACAAGGAATTATTATCTGAGGCAGCTAAGGCAAGTGGCATAGCAGAAGAGCTTTTTTCAGCTCAGGATGAGAAGCCAACAAGTAGTTTCTTATATTCATTAGTTATGGATACTTATTCTCTTGGATATACTAATGCATATATGGACATGCCTATTAATCACAAGGTTTTCCTTGCTCAGTTCGATGCCATTAAGAAAATCGCTGCAAGAGAGTCTTGCGTAATCGTTGGTCGTTGTGCAGATTACGCTCTTGAGGACAATCCATTTGCAGTAAATGTCTTTATTAAGGCACCTCTTGAGAAGAGAGTGGAGAGAATCAAGAGAATCTATGAGCTAAACGATAACAAGGCAGCTGACTTCATTCAGAAGACAGATAAGAAGAGAGCTAGCTATTATAACTACTATTCTAGTAAGAGATGGGGCGAGGCTAAGAGCTACAACCTTTGCATTGATACTGGAGATGTAGGAATAGAGGGCGCTATCGAGCTCATATTAAATTATGTAGAATTAAAGGAAAAGAATTTGTAGTATTTATGTTGGATAATGGATTTAAAGGAAAGAAGAAATTTGATTTTGGAAAATGGATCACTGGAGGAAATTCAAAGATTTACCTGATCTTAATGATAGTAGTATTTGTCTTTTTGCTTTTTGCCCTAAAGACAGTTATTAAGATGCATCAGGATAATATTAATAATGAGAATGGTGAAGCAACAAGCGAGGATGTAAATAACGACATCACAGAGGAAGCTACAGAGAGCGAGTCAAACTATGTTGCAACTAATATGTCTTATTGCATCAAGATTAATAAATCTCAGAATTTTGCAGTTATTTACCAGATGGATGAAAATCAAAAATACACTATAGTTGTTAAGGCATTTAAGGTTTCAGTAAGTGAAGACGCAAGTGTAGGTGAGACTTTCATTTCCCGTAAGGCTTTATGGTGGAAAGTTTCTGATACTTCATATTGCCGTTATGCTTCTAAATTGGACAATTCAGAGGTTTTATATTCAGCAGCATATTACTACAATGAAACAGACAATTCTTTAAACAAGAATTCTTATAACAATATTGGAAATGCGTCTCTAGACGGCTCAATTCACATGACCGTTAGCAATGCTAAGTGGATTTATGAAAATTGTGGCATCAACACACCAGTCTATATCCTAGATAATTTCGATTTGGACGAGGGCGTGAATCTAGAGGAGTTTGAAACAATAAGTTCAGGCTATCGCGACCCAACAGATACAAAGTAAGAATGTAAAATTTAATGATATAAAGATAAAATGTATAAAAGATTAACCGGTAGGTTTTTGAGTTACTTATATGGAGTTTAACTTAAATCTACCGGTTTTTGTTGTTGTGGGTGGAGGATTATTTAGAATCTAGTGGGGTTAGATACATTTTCCTAAAGGCGCTCTTTAAAGAAAGGCAGTATCTGTGCTATAATGTGCCCTGTTAAATAAAAGAAATAGGGAAGTGTAATTATGTTATATATTATTCGACATGGAAAAACTGATTGGAATGTGGCAAAGAAGCTACAGGGCTGGACGGACATTCCACTAAATGAGCAGGGTATTAGTATGGCTCGTGAGGCGGCAAAGGAGAATAAAGAGATAGATTTTGATATATGCTTTTGTTCGCCTTTAACTAGAGCTAGACAGACTGCAGAGCTTTTCCTTGAAGGCAGGGACACTCCTATTATTATAGATGAGCGAATCAAAGAGATGGGCTTTGGTGAATACGAGGGAATTACTAACTATTTTGAGGATAGTAGTTGTCCTGTAAATGTATTTTTTACTGATCCAAAGAACTATAAGGGTTCTAAAAATGGGGAATCTACTAAGGATTTACTTGCGCGAACTAAGGATTTTCTTGAAGATAAGGTCTATCCTCTTCTTAAAGAGGGTAAGAATGTCTTAATCGTTGGGCATGGCGCTGCAAATTCTAGTATCATTTGCAATTATCTTAATCGTGACGTAGACGATTTCTGGAAGGAGAGTATTGCTAACTGCAAGCTTATTAATTTAGATGCTTTAAAGGCCAACTAAGGGACTAATATTATTTAAGCAAAAATGTTATTATTGATAAACTTTATCATATTTTAATTCCATTGATAATAAAGGGTAAATATGAATAAAGCCTTGATTTTACTGTATTTTTTGTGTTTTTTTCAGAAATTTGCAATTTTGTATTGAGAAAAAATTATCAATAAACTATTATAGTAAGGTAAGGTTTCTATAAATTATTATTAATGGAGGAACATATGTTATATTCAACAGAAATTAAAAACATGTGCCCTGTAACACAGGGAGTACACCATGGCGCAGCTCCTATTCCAGAAGAAGCAAAATGGGTACAGGCAAAGAAAATCGAGGATATATCTGGCTATACACACGGTATTGGCTGGTGTGCACCTCAGCAGGGAGCTTGTAAGCTTTCCCTTAACGTAAAAGACGGAATTATTCAGGAAGCTCTTGTAGAGACAATCGGATGTTCAGGAATGACTCATTCAGCAGCTATGGCTTCTGAAATTCTTCCAGGACTTACTCTTCTTGAAGCTCTTAATACAGACCTTGTATGTGATGCTATCAACACAGCTATGAGAGAATTATTCTTACAGATCGTTTATGGTAGAACACAGTCAGCATTCTCTGAAGACGGACTTCAGATCGGTGCAGGTCTTGAAGATTTAGGTAAGGGTACTCGTTCAATGGTTGGTACTACATACGGTACTTTAGCTAAGGGACCACGTTACCTTGAACTTACAGATGGTTACATCACAGAAGTTGCATTAGACGAAGATGATGAAATCATTGGTTATAAGTTTGTTAACTTTGGTAAGATGATGGATTTCTTAAAGGCTGGCGACGACGCAGAAACAGCTTTAAAGAAGGCATCTGGACAATATGGTAGAGTTGATGACGCTGTTAAGTGCATCGACCCAAGAAGACAGTAATAGGAGGATATAAAAATGGCATTATTTGAATCATATGAAAGAAGAGAGCCACAGATCCTCGCTGTTTTAAAGGAATATGGTATCTCATCAATTGAAGAATGTAAGGAAATTACAGACGCAGCTGGTATCGATGTATATCACTTAATCGAAGGTATCCAGCCAATTTGTTTTGAGAATGCAAAGTGGGCTTACACAGTAGGTGCTGCTATTGCTATTAAGAAGGATTGCCGTAAGGCTTCAGAAGCTGCTGCAGCTATCGGTGAAGGTTTACAGGCTTTCTGTATCCCAGGTTCAGTAGCTGACCGTCGTAAGGTTGGTTTAGGACATGGTAACTTAGGAAAGATGCTTCTTGAAGAAGATACAGAATGTTTCGCATTCTTAGCAGGTCACGAATCATTCGCTGCTGCTGAAGGTGCTATCGGTATCGCTGAGAAGGCTAATAAGGTTCGTAAGACTCCTTTAAGAGTTATCCTTAACGGTTTAGGTAAGGATGCTGCTCAGATCATTTCTCGTATCAACGGTTTCACATACGTTGAAACAGAGTATGACTACAAGACAGGCGAACTTAAGGAAGCATTTAGAAAGTGTTACTCAAAGGATGCTAACTCTCCAAGAGCAAAGGTTAACTGCTACGGCGCTAACGATGTTCAGGAAGGTGTAGCTATCATGTGGAAGGAAAACGTTGATGTTTCTATCACAGGTAACTCTACAAACCCAACAAGATTCCAGCATCCAGTAGCTGGTACATATAAGAAGGAAAGACTTGAAGCTGGTAAGAAGTACTTCTCAGTAGCTTCAGGTGGTGGTACAGGACGTACACTTCACCCAGATAACATGGCTGCAGGTCCAGCTTCATATGGTATGACAGATACTATGGGACGTATGCATTCAGATGCACAGTTCGCTGGTTCTTCATCAGTTCCTGCCCACGTAGAAATGATGGGTCTTATCGGTGCTGGTAACAACCCAATGGTAGGTATGACAGTTTCAACTGCCGTTTCTATCGAAGAAGCTGCTAAGGCAGGTAAGTTCTAAGATTATTAGAACACACATTTATAATTTATAATTTAAATTAAATTCTAGCCAAGCTATCATTTTTCTAGATGTGATCTGATCCATCACATTTAGAAAATGAAAGCAAGGCACAAAATAAAAAGATTACTAACTAGGCTTTTTAGCAATACAAGATTAGTCTCAAACACTAAGATTGCAGTTAGCAGTCACCAATTAGATATTAATTATTCTAGATATAATTAGTATTTAAATTTGTCGATATTAGATTTTACAATCTATAAATAAAAGGATTTTAAAGCTTGATTGAAGTTTTAATAAGTCGACATGTTAGAAGGACATGAGAGTTTTAGAATCTATTGATTTAAATCAAATAGGTCTTTGACCTACAATTTTATAAGTACTTAAAAGAAGCAAGTTCGCTGTGTTCCGGTCATAGCGAGCTTGTTTTTTTTATTGTTTTGGAGTGGGGGAGATTCCTATAATTAATAGATTTGAGTTGCTTACTTTTCTATTTAGGTGACGGGCTCTTTTAGAGCCTCTAAATTCGGCTTATTTGTGCCTGTGAATCGTATTCAAATAAGTTAAGGCACAATTTTAAAAAGCTCTATTTGAAAGGATTTGACTATTTTAAGGATATGTTGAAATAAAGTCAAACGACCAAGAAATCAAAATTTAAAACCTGTGCCTAAATTTAAGAATTTAGTAAGTATAGCCACCGTCAAAAAATTTAACTATTTTCTGATGTGCTTTTATCATCATAAGTGCTAGAAAAAGTCACAAATGAGATTTAAGCTAAGTGGCTAAATTTATTGATTGTTTGATAAAAAGTCAATTTAGAAGAATTAATAAAGAAATGGAAATTAAAAAATAGTGCCTTATAAACAGTAATATGAGTAATAGAGGCACAAACCCCGGAAATCTAAGGCAAAATCGAGAGAGAATAATAAGCTTCTTTGTTTAGTTCCAGAAAGAAATCAAGCTAGCAGTGACTAAAGACCCGAAAATACAGTAATAGAGGCACAAACCCCGGAAATCTAAGGCAAAATTGAGAGAGAATAATAAGCTTCTTTGTTTAGTTCCAGAAAGAAAGCAAGCTAGCAGTGGCTAAAGACCCGAAAATACAGTAATAGAAGCACAAACCCCGGAAATCTAAGGCAAAATCGAGAGAGAATAATAAGCTTCTCTGTTTAGTCCCAGAAGCCTATAAAAAAAGACTCTAGCTTTCGCTAGAGTCTTCATTAACATTTTTATTCATTATCGTCTTCTTCAGCAGCAATCACACCTGAGATTACTGAAACTAAAACAACACTTGCAATTATAGCAATTGAAACACCAATAATTGGTCCTAAAAATAATAAAAACATTTTGTCACGACCTCCATTCATAGATTAGTTATATTATATATCTTGTTGCAAAGATTATCAATATCTTATTAGGTTAGTTGTTAAACAGAAGTCAAAGTCAAAATTTCCTAAAGTCTATTATGAAATTTTTTGTTCTTTCTTAAGGTTTTTATTAGCTGTTGAAAGCATAAGCTTAATTCTGTTAAGCTGGTTAACTTCAGAAGCACCTGGATCGTAATCAACTGCGATGATATTAGATTCAGGGAATGCAGCTCTTAATTCCTTAATTACACCCTTACCAACGATGTGGTTAGGTAAGCAACCAAATGGCTGACAGCAAACGATATTGCCGGCACCGTTGTGAATTAATTCAATCATTTCACCAGTAAGTAACCAACCTTCACCTGTCTGGTTACCAAGAGAAACTAAGTCCTTAGCTAGGTTAGCAGTTTCTTTAATTGATGATGGAGCATCAAAACGCTTACTTGCAGCTAAAGCCTTGTTACCTTCTTTTCTGAACCATTCAAGGAAGCTGATAAGTGTGTTACCAATAAGGGCAGTCTTTTTTGGAGCACCAAGGTATTGATGCTTAAAGTTTGTATTCTCTGCACTGTAGAGTAGGAAGCCCATTAAGTCTGGAACTACGGCCTCAGCACCCTCAGATTCAAGTAACTCAACTAAATAGTTATTAGCAGCTGGCATGAACTTAACTAAGATTTCACCAACAATACCAACTCTTGGCTTCTTGATATCAAGTAATGGAATTTCATCGAAATCCTTTACAATAGCGTGGAGATTCTTGTTAAATTCTCTCATATTTACACGCTTCTTAGTTAACTGCTCAATAACAACCTTCTTCCACTTATCATGAAGTGCATTTACAGAACCAGGAACGGCCTCGTAAGGTCTTGTTCTATAAACAACATTCATAAATACATCGCCATATTCAATAGCCATCATAGCCTTCTTAAGCATTGGGATAGTGTATGTAAAGCCTGAGTTCTTTTCAATTCCTTGAGCAGAAAGTGAAATAACAGGTACATATTCTAAGCCAGCCTTAGCAAGGGCTCTTCTAATAAATCCAATATAGTTAGAAGCTCTACAACCACCACCTGTCTGAGAGATGATAATAGCAGTTTTCTTCATATCATATTTACCAGAAAGGACAGCATCCATAATCTGACCAACAACCATAAGAGATGGGTAGCAAGCATCGTTATTAACGTACTTTAAACCTACATCTACGGCTGATTTGTTATCGTTATCAAGGACAACGAAGTTGTAACCACAAGCATTAAGGGTTGGTGCAAGTAAATCAAAGTGAATTGGTGACATCTGAGGGCAAAGAATTGTGTAATTCTTACGCATCTCTTCAGTGAATTCAATCTTGTTAAATGCAGCGCTTTCAACCTTTCTCTTGTAGTTATGAAGTTCTCTAACCTTAAGGGCAGCAATTAAAGAACGAACTCTAATTCTTGCAGCACCAAGGTTATTAACCTCATCAATCTTTAAGACAGTATAAATCTTACCTGCCTTAGATAAAATATCATTAACAGCATCTGTTGTAACAGCATCAAGACCACAACCAAATGAGTTAAGCTGAATTAAATCAAGGCTATCATCAGTTCTTACATAGCTTGCAGCTGCGTAAAGTCTTGAATGATACATCCACTGATCCATAACAACAAGTGGTCTGTCAACCTTACCTAAATGTGATATTGAATCCTCAGTTAATACGGCAATTCCATAAGAGTTAATTAATTCAGGAATACCATGGTTGATTTCAGGGTCAACGTGGTAAGGTCTACCAGCAAGGACAATACCATGCTTACCTGTTTCGTGAAGGTAATTAATTACCTCTTCACCTTTCTTTCTAACATCTTCCTTAGACTGCATTAATTCATCCCAAGCATGACTTACAGCCTTCTTAACCTCTTTAGCTGGAATATCAGATAATTCCTCAACTAAGCGCTTTGTAAGAATTTCCTTACTCTCAAAAGTCATAAATGGATTTCTAAAGTCGATATTTTCAGTTTTGATTTCCTCTACGTTATTCTTAATATTTTCAGCATAAGAAGTAACGATAGGGCAGTTGTAATGATTATTAGTATTCTCAATTTCCTTGTGCTCGTAAGGAATACATGGATACCAAATGAACTTAACGTTGTTCTTGATTAACCATGAAATATGTCCATGTGCTAACTTAGCTGGGTAACACTCTGATTCTGATGGAATTGATTCAATACCAAGTTCGTAAATTTTACGGTTTGAGCTTGGTGATAAAACAACTCTATACTTTAAGTCGTTAAATAAAGTAAACCAGAATGGGTAGTTCTCATACATGTTAAGAACTCTTGGAATACCAACTGTACCACGAGTTGCCTCAGCTTCGCTAAGTGGCTCGTAGTCAAATAATCTATGGAACTTATAATCAAATAGGTTAGGAAGCTTATTCTTATTCTTTTCCTTACCAAGTCCCTTTTCACATCTATTACCAGTGATAAATCTTCTGTTACCAGAGAACTTATTAATTGTTAAATGACACTGGTTAGTACATCCCTTACATCTTGTAAGAGTTGTTTCATAAGTTAAGTTGTTGATCTGATCAATTGAAAGCATTGATGAATCTGAAATACCATCATATCTTTCTCTAGCAATAAGGGCAGCACCGAAAGCACCCATAATACCAGCGATATCAGGTCTAATAGCCTGAACACCTGTGATCTTCTCGAAAGAACGAAGTACAGCGTTGTTGTAGAATGTACCACCCTGAACAACGATGTGCTTACCTAAATCACCTGGATCAGAAATCTTAATAACCTTATAAAGAGCGTTCTTAATTACAGAGTATGCTAAACCTGCAGAAATATCAGCAACTTCAGCGCCTTCCTTCTGAGCCTGCTTAACCTTAGAGTTCATGAAAACTGTACAACGAGTACCAAGGTCAATAGGGTACTTAGCAAAAAGAGCAGCCTTTGCGAAGTCCTGAACTGAGTAATTAAGTGATTTTGCAAATGTTTCAATAAATGAACCACAGCCTGAAGAACAGGCTTCATTTAACTGAACGGAATCAACTGTCTGGTTCTTAATCTTGATACACTTCATATCCTGTCCACCGATATCAATAATACAGTCAACCTGTGGATCAAAGAAAGCAGCGGCATAGTAGTGAGATACAGTCTCGACTTCACCCTCATCAAGCATAAGAGCAGCCTTAATTAGGGCTTCACCATAACCTGTTGAGCATGAGCTAACAATCTTAGCCTTTGGACTAAGCTTAGAGTAAATCTCCTTAATAGCCTTAATTGTTGTAGCAAGTGGAGAACCATTGTTGCTTGAGTAAAATGAATATAAAAGATTTCCTTCATCATCAACCAAAGCAACCTTAGTTGTTGTAGAACCAGCATCAACACCTAAGTAACAATTACCCTCATAGCTTTCAAGTGGGGCAGTCTTTACCTTGTGAGCGCTGTGTCTTAAAGTAAATCCATCATATTCTAACTGGTTCTTAAATAGAGGTTCCATACGAGCAACCTCAAATTCTAACTGAACCTTGTTCTTTAAACGTGTAATAATATCATCTACGGCCACGAAAACATTTTCATCATAATTCATAGCAGAACCTACTGCTGCAAATAAATGTGAGTGGTCAGGTGCAATAATATTCTCAGGGCCAAGGCTTAAAGTTCTAATAAAGCACTGTCTAAGCTCTGATAAGAAATGAAGTGGGCCACCAAGGAAGGCAACGTTACCTCTAATTGGCTTACCCTGTGCAAGACCTGAAATAGTCTGGTTTACAACGGCCTGGAAAATTGAAACAGATAAATCTTCCTTTGTGGCACCTTCGTTAATAAGTGGCTGGATATCAGTCTTTGCAAATACACCACATCTAGCAGCGATAGGGTAGATAGATTTATAATTCTTAGCATATTCGTTAAGACCCATAGCATCAGTCTGTAAAAGAGAGGCCATCTGGTCGATGAAAGAACCTGTACCACCAGCACAGATACCGTTCATTCTCTGATCAATACCGTTTGTAAAATATATAATCTTGGCATCTTCACCACCAAGTTCAATAGCTACATCACATTGTGGAGCGTAGTCTTGAAGGGCAGTAGATACTGCAACTACTTCCTGAGTGAATGGTACGCCTAAATGTTTAGCAAGTGTAAGTCCACCAGAACCTGTGATTACTGGATATACTTCAAAGTCACCTAGCTTTTCTTTAGCCTTTTCAAGCAAAGATTGTAGAGTTTCTTGGATATTGGCAAAATGTCTCTCGTAGTCAGAAAATAAAATGTCGTTATTATCAGCTAATATTGCGATCTTAACTGTTGTTGAACCAATATCAATACCGAGTCTATATCTATTCATATTCATTGCGGAATTTTCCGCACCTCCTCCTAAAAGTTTTAAAATATGCAATCTGATTTATTATAGTGGAAAGCAAGTCAAATTTCAACTGTATACAATCTTGGAAATTATGAAATTAAGCTAAATAAAATGTGAATTAATTATATGATTAATTGACAAAGATGGGGTGTCTTTTTTATACTATTTATAGTGATGTCTGTACAATTTGACATAAAAAATTACTAGAGGTAAAAACTAATGAATTTTATGAGAAAATTTGAAAGAAAGTACGGTAAATACGCAATTCCTAACCTTATGAATTACATTATTGTTTTATATATCATAGGTTATGTTTTGTATATTTCAAAACAAGTTACGGGAGTAGATCTTTATTCTACCTTTCTTTCGCTTAATTTCAGGATGATTATGAGAGGGCAGGTCTGGAGACTTGTTACTTATATCATTCAGCCACCTTCAACTAGTATTATTTTTATATTTTTTGCCCTATATTTTTATTACATGATAGGAACAAGTTTAGAAAGACTCTGGGGTTCTTTTAAGTTTAATGTCTATTTCTTTAGCGGCGTTATTCTTAATATAATCGCAGCTCTTATCATTTATTTAATTTGGGGCGTAAGTATGGATCTAAATACTTACTTTATTAATTTTGCTCTATTTATGGCTTTTGCTGTTGAATTCCCTGATATGGAAGTTTTACTTTTCTATATTATTCCAATCAAGGTTAAATGGCTCGGAATTTTTGATGCGATTTTTTTAGGGGCTCAGATAATAGGTGGATATGCAGCTTTAATAGCATATAATACAGGCAATACAACGTTATTTGCTCGTTTGTATCTTAACTTTGGTTTTGAATGGTTTAGCGCAACAGCAGCTTTGATTGCTATGTTAAACTTCATTATCTTTATAATTCTTTATAAGAAGGGACCAGCTAAGAGTAAGACACAAAAGAATTTCCGCAAGGCAACAAAGAATTCTAATAAGACTTCTTTTAATGAGCGTTTTTACAATGCTAATAGTGAGAAGACTAACTGGGAGGATGCAAACAGTTACAGACCAATTAATCCAGGTGGAGCACGTCACAGATGCGCAATTTGCGGAAGAACTGAAAAGGATGGAGACTTAATCTTTAGATATTGTTCAAAGTGCAATGGTAATTATGAGTATTGTCAGGATCATTTATATACTCATGTGCACGTGAAATAATTGTCTAAATGGAATTAATGCTTGATTTATAGCGCATGCTATATTATAATGACAGATGTTTTTGGTTAAATTTAAGTAGAATTAGAGATTAGAGAATTTCGGAGGAAAGTATGAAGAAGACTAAGATTATTTGTACAATGGGTCCTAATACTAACGACAGAGAACTTATTAAGAAGTTAGCATTAGCAGGAATGGATGTTGCTAGATTTAATTTTTCCCATGGTGATCACGAAGAACAGGCAGGCCGTATGGCATTAGTTAAGAGCGTTAGAGAGGAGATTGGAAAGCCAATCGCAACACTTCTTGATACTAAGGGTCCAGAAATCAGAACAGGTGCAGTAGCAGGTGATAAGAAGGTTACTCTTGTAGCTGGACAGAAGTATACACTTACAACAAAAGAAGTAGAAGCAACTAATGAAATTAACTGCATCACATACGAAGGACTTCCACATGATGTAGTAGCAGGTAACACAATCCTTATCGATGACGGTTTAATTGAACTTAGAGTTGATGACGTTGTTGATGGAACAGATATTATTTGTACAGTAGTTAACGGTGGTGAGTTAGGATCTAAGAAGGGTGTTAACGTACCTAACGTTTCAATTAGACTTCCAGGTATCACAGACAAGGATAAGGACGATATTATCTTTGGTGTTGAACAGGGATTTGATTTTATTGCAGCTTCATTCGTTCGTAATGCAGCTTGTATCCAGGAAATCAAGCAGTTACTTTGGGCTCATGATTCAGACATTCCAGTTATCGCTAAGATTGAGAATGCTGAAGGTATCGACAACTTAGATGAAATCATTAAGGTTGCTGATGGTATCATGGTAGCTCGTGGTGATATGGGTGTTGAAATTCCAGCTGAAGATGTTCCACATATCCAGAAGGAAATCATTGCTAAGTGTAATGCAGCTTATAAGCCAGTTATTACAGCTACACAGATGCTTGATTCTATGATTAGAAACCCACGTCCTACAAGAGCTGAGGTTAACGATGTTGCCAACGCTATTTACGACGGTACAGATGTTGTTATGTTATCAGGTGAGACTGCTAACGGTAAGTACCCATTAGAAGCTCTTACAATGATGGCTAAGATTGCAGAAAGAACAGAAGCTGATTTAGCAGGTAGAGAAGCTGAATTAACTAACGTTCATGCTAAGAGAAACGTATCTTCTGCAGTTTGTAACGCAGCAGTTCAGACAGCTGCTAACTTAAATGCAAAGGCTATCCTTTGCCCAACAATTTCAGGATTTACAGCTAGATTAACATCTAAGCTTAAGCCAGAAGCTGAGATCATTGGATGCTCTCCATATGATAACGTTCTTAGAAAGATGCAGCTTTATAGAGGTGTTAGACCAGTTAAGTCTGCTCCAGAAACTAATACAGATAAGATCATTGAGCATGCTGTAGAAGTTGCTGAACAGGCTGGATACATTGAAGAAGGCGATACAGTAATCATTTCAGCAGGTATTGCTACAACTTCAGCTCCAACTGCTAAGCGCGGTTTAACTAACACAATGAGAGTTGTTACTCTTTAATGGATAAATTTAAAATTTGCGGCAGGGTGCTTATATGGCTCCCTGCTATTTTTATAGCCATCACTATTTTTAGTTTTTCTAATCAGAATGGTGATGAGTCACAGGGTCTAAGTAACAAGGCTGCTGAGGTTATTTTGACAGCGGGTGACAATTTAGGACTTGTAGAGTTTACAGATAATAATACTAAAGCTAACATGATAGAGGACTTACAGGTTCCTATTAGAAAATGTGCTCACATGGGCGAGTATGCCATTCTTACCATGTGTTTATTTATAGCTTTTATGTTTAATGGAGTTGCTTTTAGATGGTCTAGAATACTTAGTCTTTTATTAACTATTATTTGGGCTAGTTCAGATGAAATCCATCAATTGTTTGTTGCAGGTAGAGCAGGACGATTTTTAGATGTATGTATTGATACATTTGGCTCTTTAATTTTTCTTGGAATAGTAAGTTTGATTCATCATCATCTAGAAGTAAAGAAAGAAAAGAATATATTTAGTGAGCTAGATTTAAAGTAAGACAAATTCCCTTAAATAAGGCTTGAAGATTATATTCTTTTATGATATTCTTTTAAAGTAAATTTAATATAAAGCGTTGATGGAAACAAGTAGAAATTTGTGGAAGCTACAGAGAATTGCCGGTTGATGAGAGGCGTTAGGGAAAGCAAGTTTTGAATACCTTCCGGAGTGTTTAACTGAAATTATAATTTTTGTTTTGAGGATGAGATACATTTTCATAAAAGTTATAAGACTAGGGGCGACGTATTGGTACACGTTATAGTACTAAGAGTTAAGGAATCTAAGGATTCTAAGACTTGATGAGGCAAGAAGCGCGAGTTTCTTGTGAATAAAGGTGGTAACACGGGATTTCACTCTCGTCCTTTTAATTAAGGATGGGAGTTTTTTTATTGCGATTTAGAAGCGATACAATCTCGTCCTTTCAGTCTCATTTTTATAATAATTGAGGCACAATCATATTATAATTAGGAGGTTCATAAATATGGGTATTTATGAAGAATTAGTTGCTAGAGGCTTAATCGCTCAGGTAACAGATGAAGAAAGAATTAGAGATTTAGTAAACAATGGTAAGGCTACTTTCTATATTGGTTTTGATCCAACTGCAGATAGCCTTCACGTTGGTCACTTCATGGCACTTTGCCTTATGAAGAGACTTCAGATGGCAGGTAACAAGCCAATTGCCTTAGTTGGTGGTGGTACAGGTATGATCGGTGACCCATCTGGTAGAACAGATATGAGAAAGATGATGACACCAGAGACAATTCAGCACAACTGCGATTGCTTTAAGAAGCAGATGGAGAAGTTCATTGATTTCTCTGATGGCAAGGCTTTAATGGTAAACAATGCTGATTGGTTAATGAACTTAAACTACATCGAAGTTTTAAGAGAAGTAGGTGCTCATTTCTCAGTAAATAACATGCTTCGTGCAGAATGCTACAAGCAGAGAATGGAAAAGGGCTTATCATTCCTTGAATTTAACTACATGATTATGCAGGCTTATGACTTCTATATGTTATACCAGAAGTACGGCTGTAACTTAGAGTTTGGTGGCGACGATCAGTGGTCTAACATGCTTGCTGGTACTGAGCTTATTAGAAGAAAGTTAGGCGAAGATGCTTCAGCTATGACAATCACACTTTTACTTAACTCAGAAGGTAAGAAGATGGGTAAGACTGCTTCAGGTGCTGTTTGGCTTGATCCTGAGAAGACATCTCCATACGACTTCTACCAGTACTGGAGAAATGTAGGCGATAACGATGTTCTTAAGTGCATCAGAATGCTTACATTCTTACCACTTGAAGAAATCGATGAGATGGACAAGTGGGAAGGTGCTCAGCTTAACAAAGCTAAGGAAATCCTTGCATTTGAGCTTACAAAGTTAGTTCACGGTGAAGAAGAAGCTAAGAAGGCAGAAGAGACTGCAAAGTCTATCTTTAGTGGTGCAGGTGCTGCAGCTAACATGCCAGAAGCTAAGATTTCAGAAGATGTATTTGTTGATGGTTCAATCAATGCAATCGCTTTAGTTGCTGCAACAGGCCTTGTAAAGTCTAATTCAGAAGCTAGAAGAGCTATTCAGCAGGGTGGTGTAAGCGTTGATGGTAACAAGGTAACTGATATCAACGAAACATTTGCTAAGGATAAGTTTGAAGGCGAAGGAATCGTAGTTCAGAAGGGTAAGAAGAACTTCGTAAGAGTTAGCTTATAATTATGAAAATGTAATAAAGAGTCTAGTATATCTAGACTTTAAACTTACTAACCCCGGTGGGAGTGCCAAGCATTTCTTCCGGGGTTATTCTTGTTTTAGCAAGGTGCATAGTGTATAATATAGTTAAATTTATAGTTGTAACCAATAGACGTGAATAAAAAAATAAAAGAGGATTTATATGGATAAGGCGCAAAAGACTTACATTCGCTTAGTCTCTATAATGGTTTTGTTCTGCTTAGATTTTATTTGTCTGCTTTGCTTTTTGGGTGGTGGCTTGTTTCAGGACATTTTAAATCTAATAAGCTTAAATTCTGACAAATTAACAGAAGCTGAGAAAAATCTCTACAATATGCAATATTACTTGGCATTTAATATAATTTATAGATTTGTCTTTTCCTTTGCAATCCTTGCGGTATTTATTGCATTTATCGCAGTATTGTTTAGGCTTAGTAAAGCAGGAAGAATCGCTATTATTGCAAATTTATCAAGCATTGCCACAGCAGTAGTTGTAATTGTTGCTAGACTCTTAGAGGGGAATAAAAGCGTACATAGAAAGATTACAAATTTGTTTTTAGGTATCAATGGAGACGATTTTGTCACCATGCAGGCATTGCCTAAATTACTTGTTGTGCCAATAATTATTATAATTTTGTCACTGCTATGTTTGGCTATGGTTAAGTCAAGTAAAATTGAAAAAATACGACTTTATAACAAAGCCAACGCCTTAAGTGGAACTAGTATTTACATGGTTGCCATGTATGGATATGTGGGAATTGACGTGCTTAGAAACAATTTAAGTTATATGATTATGAATAAAAAGGACCTAGCTTGCATGAATTCCTTAAATTACCTAAGAACCTTTTATATAGATAATAATAAGATTCTAAGTTTGCCAATTTCCTATATTTTAATACTGATTATTGGCCTTGGAATCATAACAGATAAGTTTCTAAAAAAGAAAATTGCAGGAATTATCTCGGTTTTAATACCGACTTTAATCTCAATTGTAATCATTGTAATTAACATAATTAATAAGCCTGTGATTCTTGGAAATGTAACTACGGATTTGAATATATGCGACATGGTGGATTTTGCTTACTTTGCCTTTTTAGCAAATTTCCTTATTACCTGTCTATATATAAACCTAATGCTAGTCTACATTATAAGCGTCAGGGGCAACAAAACTCAGATGTTAATTTTAATTACCATTAACATCATTTTAAATCTAATTGGTCAAATAATTGCTAAAAATTTTAGTGGTATTGCAATTCACTTTATTATGTGGAGCGTGGCAGATATTATAAGTACCGTAATCGTCCTAGTTCTTATGATTAATATTCATAAGTATAGAAAGAGAAAGAGACGAGAAGCTGGGGTAAGTAAAAATCTACGTCCATAAGAAATAATAAAAATTAGGAAGGTCAAGTTGCTGGAAATTCCAAAACTTAACCTTCCTTTGTAAAAATAGGACTTAGTCCTCAACTTCCTTTAACATAGAAATGTCTGATTTTGCAATAAGAGAGTAGTTTGTATAATAGACAACAAATCCAGGTTTTGCCTGAGCTGGCTTTTTAACTTCCTTCTTTACAACGTAGTCTATTTCTACCTTTTCAAGTTCTCTGCCCTTAGAGTAGTAGGCTGCAAGAGCTGCTGCCTCCTCGAAAGCTCTATCAGGAACTTCCTTGCCGTTAGTTCTTAAAACTACGTGGGAACCTGGCATTTGCTTAGCATGAAACCACCAGTCGTTGGCATTGGCAAACTTAAAAGTAAGCTCGTCATTCTGACTGTTATTCTTACCAACATAGATGTCAAAACCATCAGAAGAAATGTAGTGAAGTGGCTTACTTGAAATCTTTTTAGAATTTTTCTTCTTAGAAGACTTTATATAGCCTGTTTCGTGAAGCTCTTCCTTAATCTGATTTAAATCGTCCTCGCTAACTGCAATTTCAAGAGAATTAAGAACAGACTCAAGATAGTTAATGTCTGCGCTAACTTCCTTAATAAGTATAGTTGTGGCCTCGTAAGTTCTCTTTAACTTGTTATACTTTGCAAAATACTTGTTAGCATTTTCAATAGCAGATAAATCCTTATCAAGTGGGATAGTGATTTCGCTGTTATCGTAGTAATTGTTACAAGTGTAGCTCTCATCTCCACTAGTTACATCATAGCTGTAGGCAGATAGTAGCTCGCCGTAAATCTTATATTTTTCCTTCTTCTCAGTGTCCTTTAACTGTCGCTCCTGAATATCTAACTTCTTAATGTCACGCTCCAAAATAGTAGTGACAATTCGTCTTAAATCCGCAGATTTTTGATGAATTCTAGTATAGATTTCCTTCTTCTTATAAAAATCACGAATCAAATCACTAATTGACTCATAATTTGAAATGGCAATATCACTAGTCTTATTAGAACCTGAAAACATCTCAAGCTCAAAAGCCCAGAATTCCTTAGGAATGTTGTTTGAAAAGACTATGTTAGGCTTGTAGTTGCCTGCCTTAATATCAGCAAGTAATTTTGAAAATGTGTCAAAAATCGCCTCTTTGTCTGCATTTTCCAAACAATTCGCTGGTAGTTGGCTATCAATCTTAGCTCTTATGCAAAGTTCTTCGCCTGCAAGGCTAGAAAAACCGGTGTATGTCTGATAAATTGCTTTAGAGATAGGTTGTGCCTTTGAGAATACATTTTCAAAAAACTCATCCTTAGTGGTAGCAACAGGGTTTAACTTGTTGTTAGTGTTAGTTATAAAATATGGGCGACCCGGTAGAACCTCACGCACAGAGCTCATCTGAGCGGATACGTGGCGGATACTATCAAGAATCATATTGTCCTCATTAACTAGGATAATGTTACTATGCTTGCCCATAAACTCTGTAATTAAGTGCTTTCTACAAAGGTCACCAAGCTCGTCAAGGTGCTCGATTTCAATATCAATAATTCTTTCAAATTCTGGCTGAGTGATTGAAATAATACGACCATTGTTTAGATGCTTTCTAAGTAACATACAGAAATTAGGCGCTTTTATAGGGCTTGTCTTATTATCCTTTGCAAGATAGCAAAGAGGAAGAGTAGGATTTGCCGATAAAAGTAGTCTGTACTGACCCTCAGAAGTTTTTACTGTAAGAAAAAGCTCGTCGTTTTCCGGCTGAGCGATTTTATATAATCGACCATTTTTAATGGTTTTGTTTAATTGATCAACAATATTTGAAATTACAATTCCGTCGAATGCCATTATTTTGCCTCCTTTTGTCTCGTATAAAGAGTTTAGCAAATTCTTGTATAAATTCCTAGTTCTTCTTGTGATTTTTGCAATATATTGTTATAATTATAGAAGTTTGTGGGGTTATTCAAATAAATACATTTACGAGGTGAAAATACGTGATTAAAAGTATGACAGGCTTTGGAAGAAGCGAGATTTTAAGAGATAATAGAAAGATTTTAGTTGAGGTTAAATCCGTTAACCATAGATATTTAGAAGCAGGAATTAAGATGCCAAAGAAGCTCAATTCTTTCGAGTCTAGAATTCGTGAGACTTTAAAGAAGTACGCTAATAGAGGTAAGGTGGATATTTTTATTAACTATGAGGACAATAACGAGAATCAGGTTAATATTAAATATAATGATGCAATTGCTAAGGAATATATGGACATTTTCAAGAAGATGAGCGAAGAGTTTAATATCGAAAATGATGTCAATTGCGCAGCGCTTTCAAGATACCCTGAGGTTATTACAATGGAAGAGGTTCAGGTAGATGAAGACGAATTATGGGCATTTATTGAGGAGGCTCTAAAGGAGTGCTTTAGCCAGTTTGTTGAAACTAGAATCTTAGAGGGTGAGAACCTAAAGAAGGACTTACTTTTAAAGCTTGATCACATGGAAGAGCTTGTGGACTTTATTGAGAAGAGAAGTCCTGAAATCATGAAGGAATACAGAGGTAAGCTTGATAATAAGATTAAGGAAGTTCTAGGGGATACTAATATTGACGAGCAAAGAATTGCTACTGAGCTTGTAATCTATGCCGATAAGATTTGCGTTGACGAAGAGACAGTTAGACTTAGAAGTCACATTAATCATGCTAGAAAATGTCTTTCTGAAGACGGTGGTGTTGGTAGAAAGATGGACTTTATCGCTCAGGAAATGAACAGAGAGTCTAATACAATTCTTTCTAAGGCAAATGATATTGATATTTCTAATGCAGCAATTGATTTAAAGACAGAAATCGAGAAAGTAAGAGAGCAAATTCAGAATATCGAATAAATTTTACTTGATTGTTTTTTCTCCCTTAGGTATAATAGTCTTTGCGCATTATGTAAAGATTTATTCTTTATTGGTGCAACATAATTTAAGATTTGAGGTTATGTTATGAACAATAAAGGTTTATTAATTGTTTTATCTGGCTTTTCAGGAGCAGGTAAAGGAACAGTTGTTAAGAGCTTACTTGCTAGTCATAAGGATGAATACTGTTTAAGTATTTCAGCAACAACTCGTAATCCTAGACCAGGTGAAGAGAATGGCAGAGAATACTTCTTTAAGACAGTAGAAGAATTCGAGGCTATGATAGACAAGAATGAATTAATAGAGTATGCAAAGTATGTAAGCAATTACTACGGCACACCTAAGGCTTATGTAGAGAGTCAGCTTGAAGCTGGTAAGAATGTAATTCTTGAAATTGAGATGCAGGGAGCACTTGATATTAAGAAGATTTATCCGGATGCGGTGCTTATTTTCATCACACCTCCATCTGCTAAGGAATTAGAGAACAGACTCCGTGGTCGTAACACAGAGGATGAGGCTACAATTCTTGCAAGACTTTCAAGAGCTTATGACGAGTCTGAGGGCTTAGAAGAATATGACTACATAATTCTTAATGATGAAGTTGAGAAGTGTGTAGAAAGAATAGTGGGAGTTGTTACATCTGAGAAGATGAAGACAGCTAACAATGAAGAATTAATTAACAAAGTAAAGGAAGAGCTTAAAGCTTATTCGAAAGGAGAACAATAATGATACATCCATCTTATACTGAATTAATGGCAGTTATTAACAGCGAGGTTGAAGAGGGCGAGCAGCCTTTAGTACAATCAAGATATTCTATCGTTAAGGCAACAGCTACACGTGCTAAGGAAATCATTGATGCAAGATCAATCCAGGAGAAGATTAACAAGGCTAAGGCTGATGCTACAGTTAAGGAAAAGGAAAAGGATAAGGACAAGGACAAGAAGGAAGTAGAAGAGAAGAAGATTTCTGCTGAAGACGAAAGAAAGTTAATTATTGGTACTCCTCTTATTCATTCAACAGATAATGATAAGCCTTTATCTATCGCTGTAAGTGAATTATACCAGGGTAAGGTTAAGATCGTTGGTAACAGCGACGAGCAGTTCTAATAAAACTAATATATAATGATTACAATAATAGGCAGTCATCTAGTATTTAGGTGGCTGCTTAATTTAGTATTAGTTAGGATTCAATTTTTTCGAGGTAAGATATGAGTAGTTATAACGAAGAAACTAAAGCAATAAATTGTCCTTATTTTGAGGATTGCGGGGCTTGCGCCTATGCAGGAATGAAATATGACAACGAACTTGCAATTAAGACTAGAGACATGGAAAAGCTCTTTAAGGATATTACTAAGGTGGAGCCAATTGTCTCTATGTATAGACCAATTTATTATAGAAACAAGGTTCATGCCGTGGTTGCCGCTGATAAAAAGGGCAATATCCGAATGGGCACTTATAAGGAAAATAGCCATGATGTAGTAGACATCAAGGACTGCATGATTGAAGATGAAGTCTGTCGTAGTATCATTAACACCATCAAGGAGCTTATGAAGTCCTTTAAATACAAGGCTTACAACGAAGACACAAGACAGGGCTTTTTGCGCCACATTCTTATAAGACGTGGCGTTGTAACAAAGGAAGTTATGTTGTGCCTTGTAACCGGCGACATTGCATTTCCATCAAAGAACAATTTCCTTAAGGAAATCAGAAAGCGCCATCCTGAAATTACTACAATTTTGCAAAATGTAAATAATTCAAAAACTAGTATGATTCTTGGCAAAAGAACAGTAACTCTTTTTGGTAAGGGTTATATTGAGGACATTCTTTGCGGACTTAAGTTTAGACTCGGCATTAGCTCATTTTATCAAATTAACCACGACCAGACAGAAAAGCTTTACAAGAAAGCTATTAAGCTTGCAAACCTTACTAAGCAAGACACTGTAATTGATGCTTATTGCGGCATCGGCACTATTGGAATGGCTATGAGCAAGGCTGCTGGCCAAGTTATTGGCGTTGAGCTTAATGAAAATGCAATCGAGGACGCAAAAGTTAACGCTAAACTTAACAATATCAAAAACATTTACTTTCAGGCAGCAGACGCAGGGGAGTTTTTAGTAGACTACGCAGCAAGCGGCCGTAAGGCTAACGTTGTTGTAATGGACCCACCAAGATCTGGTTCAAGTCCAGAATTTCTTAAATCTATACTTAAGATTAAGCCAGATAGAGTGGTTTATATTTCATGTAATCCTGAAACTCAGGTGAGGGATATAAAGACTTTGATTAAGGGCGGCTATAAGGTAAGTCCTGTGACACCGTTCGATATGTTTCCGCATACAGCACATACAGAGACAGTGTGCTTGCTGTCTAGGGAAAAAAATAAATAGCGAAAAGCAGCTTATTTACTGGCTTTTTTTGAGCTAACTTACTGCCTAATGAAATAAAAAAATTGAAAGATAGTGAGTGAGAATATATACTTTTTTGATTTCGTCAGATAGATGATATAATTTATCTGACGAAAACAAAATTGTTATATCAATTTGGAAGCAGATAAAAATTTTGGGAGAACAATAAATATTTCATGCAAAAAGAGTTAGTGTATGCTAACATCGTCCTCAAGAGCGTTGCAGTAATGCGTAAGTCCATCTTACGTGGGGTTGCTACGCTCTTTTTTAGTTTTTGGAAAGGTGAGAAAATATGAAGGAAAGGAAAGTATCTAGATGAAGAAGGCATTTTGGATAATACTTGGAATAAAAAGCTTATTACATTTGTTGTAATAGGCTTTTTAAATTATAATGAAATTAGTTTTAAATAAGAAGAAATAGTATGTTAAACTTGGAGGTATAAATGATAGTGAATGACATTCAACATAAACTTTTTGAATTAGAAGATAAAAAATATAAGGACTTTCAATCAAAGCTAATTCCTAACGTGGAAAAATCTTGCGTTATAGGGGTTAGAACCCCTGATTTAAGAAAACTATCAAAATCTCTTAAGTCAAATGGAGATATTGAAATTTTTCTTAATAGTTTGCCCCACAGATTTTTTGAAGAAAATCAGCTACATGCCTTTATTATTTCTGATATTAGGGATTTTGATTTATGTATACAAAAAGTTAATGAATTTTTGCCTTTTATAGATAATTGGGCTACTACAGATCAGATGTCTCCATGTGTTTTTAAAAGACATAAAAAAGAACTTCTTAAATATATCAATGTCTGGATAAAGTCAAATAGATGTTATACTGTTAGATTTGCCATAGAAATGTTAATGAAGCATTATCTTGATGAAGACTTTGACCTTAATTATGTAAGAATGGTTTCTGATGTCAAATCAGATGAATATTATGTAAATATGATGATTGCTTGGTATTTTGCCACAGCGCTTGCTAAACAATACGATGTAGTTCTTCCTTTTCTTACAAATAAATGTCTTGATAAATGGGTTCACAATAAAACTATTCAAAAAGCCATTGAAAGTAATAGACTTTCTACAAATCAGAAGACATTTTTAAGAACACTTAAAATAAAATAGCGCATTTAACATAAATATGTTAGAATAGCACAGTATATTTTAACTCAGTCGGGGTACAAGCTCCGACTGAGTCTTGACAATTTTAGCCCATTAAGTGATATAATGGGCTTTTTATTATTAGAACAATTAGAATTTAGGAGAAATCATATGAAGATTATGTTTGTTTCCCTTGGTTGTGATAAGAACTTAGTGGATACTGAAAATATGCTAGGTATTTTAAAGAACAAGGGCTATGAGTTTACAGATGATGAGTACAGTGCAGATATTATCGTTGTTAATACATGCTGTTTTATTGGGGATGCTAAGGAAGAAAGCATTAATACCCTTATTGAGATGGGTCAAAGAAAAAAAGACGCTAAATGCAAGATTTTAATTGCAGCAGGTTGCTTAGCTCACAGATATAAGGACGAATTAATTAAGGAGATTCCTGAAGTTGACGCATTTATCGGTACAACAAGTTTTGATAAGATTGCGGAGGCAATTGAGAGCGTATGTGCTAAGAAAAATATTAATTTTATTGATGATGATAACAGATTACCTCAGGTTAAGGATAAGAGAGTTATTTCAACTCCTGGATATTTTGAGTACTTAAAGATAGCTGAGGGCTGCGATAAGAGATGTACTTATTGTATCATTCCTTATGTTAGAGGAAGCTTTAGAAGTTATCCAGTTGAATATTTAGTTGAGCAAGCTAAGCATTTAGTAGAAAATGGTGCTAGCGAACTTATATTAGTCGCACAGGAAACAACACTTTACGGTGTTGACTTATATGGCAAGAAGTCTCTTCCTATGCTTCTTCATGAACTTTCTAAGATTGAAGGCTTAAAGTGGATTAGAATTCTTTACTGTTATCCTGAAGAAATTGATGATGAATTAATTCAGGCTATTAAAAATGAGCCTAAGGTCTGTCATTATCTTGATTTACCTATTCAGTCAGGCTCTGATAATATCCTAAAGAGAATGGGTAGAAGAACATCAAGACAGGATATTATTGATATTGTAAATAAACTTAGAACAGAAATTCCTGATATTGCCTTAAGAACAACACTTATTACAGGTTTCCCAGGAGAGACCAAGGAAGACTTTGAAACAACTTATAATTTCGTTGATGAGCTTGAATTTGATAGACTTGGTGTATTTACTTATTCTATGGAAGAAGGCACACCAGCAGCTGAATTTGAAGACCAGGTGCCAGAAGAGATTAAAGCTAGTCGTCGTGATGAAATTATGGAATTACAGCAGGAAATCTCTATTGAGAAGTCACAGGCTATGATAGGCAAGGAATTAGAAGTCTTAATTGAAGGCTATATCCCTGATGATGACACTTATGTTGGACGTTCCTATAAGGATGCGCCAAATGTAGATGGACTCGTATTTGTATCATGTGACTATGAGTTAATTAGCGGTTCAATTGTAAAGGTTAAAATCACAGACGCCACAGAATATGACTTACTTGCAGAGATTATGGACTAATTTATAAATTTATGTGGAAAAATATTTACATTTGATATAAGCTAATACGTGGTAAAAGAAATTAATAGGAGGCTTAAGATGAATTTACCTAATAAATTAACTATTTTCAGAGTTATATTAGTGCCAGTTTTTCTTGTGTTATTATACATCGATAAGATTCCAGCACATAACTACTGGGCAGCAGCAATTTTCATAATTGCTAGCTTAACTGATATGCTTGATGGAAAGATTGCAAGAAAGTATAATCTTGTAACTAATTTTGGAAAGTTTATGGATCCTTTAGCAGATAAATTACTTGTTTGCTCAGGACTTATCGCACTTTCTGACCTTGGAAAAATCTATGGTTGGATTGTAATCGTTATTATTGCAAGAGAGTTTATTATTAGTGGTTTTAGACTTGTTGCATCAGACAATGGCGTAGTTATTGCTGCTAGCTGGTGGGGCAAGGTAAAGACTGCCGTAACTATGGTGACAATTATTTTAGTAGTACTTGAGTTACCATTCCCCGGTTCTGCTATTTTAAATCAGGTATTGATTTACATTTCCCTTGTATTAACAGTAATTTCACTTCTTGATTATATTATGAAAAATTATAAGATTTTCCTTGAGGGCGCACACTAATGCCAAACGAGAGTTTTATTAAGGGTTTAGATGCAGCAGCTGTACGAATTTTAAAGGACAAGGGCCTAGTCTTAACAACTGCAGAGAGTTGTACAGGCGGTATGGTTTCTTCTTTAATCGTCAATATTAGCGGCGCATCCAATGTATTTAAAGAAGGCTTTGTTACTTATTGTGACGAGGCAAAAGAGGAATTACTAGGTGTAAGCCATGAAACAATGCTTAAATACAAGGCTGTAAGTGCAGAAGTTGCTAGTGAAATGGCCAAGGGCGCTTGTAAAAAGGCCAAAGCTGACGTGGCAGTTTCTATTACAGGTGTTGCAGGTCCTTCAATGGAGGATGGAAAGCCTGTAGGTTTAGTTTATATTGCTTGTCATTACAAGGACGAGACTATTGTTAAGGAGTTTAACTTCACTGGCGATAGAAAGAGTGTTAGAGATCAGGCTGCTTTCAATGCCCTTAAGCTTGTAATTGATACGGTAAAGTAGATATATCTGAAATTTTGGTGGTACATTTAATATGTACCACCTTTTTTTATGAAAATATATCTCAAAGCTCAAAGTCCAAACTCAAATAATCAAATTTAGACTTTGAGGTTTACAAAAAATAGTGGCTATGTTAAAATTTTTCTTGTTCCAGTATATTATTAAGATAAAAATCTTATCCAAAAGCAGTATTTATCTGCATTTTTTCTATTTAGACTCTCGTCTAAAACTTTCCGAATACATGTTCGAAAAACTATTGACAAAGAAATTAAATGGTATTATTATTAATACAAACGAACGAATGTTTCGAAAATACGTTTTGATTATAAGGAGATTACGATTATGGTAAATAACGATGAAAAGCTTAAAGCATTAGACGCAGCTATATCTAACATTGAAAAACAATTTGGTAAAGGTTCGGTTATGAAGCTCGGAGAGCAGGCTGCTTCTCTTAATGTTGAATGTGTTCCAACAGGTTCATTAAGCTTGGATATTGCCTTAGGAGCAGGAGGGGTTCCAAAGGGAAGAGTTGTTGAAATTTATGGTCCTGAATCAAGTGGTAAGACAACAGTTGCACTTCACATGGTAGCTGAAGTACAGAAGCGTGGCGGTATTGCAGGCTTTATCGATGCTGAGCATGCTCTTGATCCAGTTTATGCTAAGAATATTGGCGTAGATATTGATAATTTATATATTTCTCAGCCTGATAGTGGTGAACAGGCATTAGAGATTTGTGAAACTATGGTACGTTCTGGTGCTATTGATATTGTAATCGTGGATTCAGTAGCTGCCCTTGTACCAAAGGCTGAAATTGATGGTGACATGGGTGATTCTCATGTTGGTTTACAGGCTAGACTTATGTCTCAGGCTTTAAGAAAGCTTACTCCAGTTGTAAGTAAGAATAACTGTGTAGTTATCTTCATTAACCAGTTACGTGAAAAGGTTGGTATTATGTTTGGTAACCCAGAAACTACAACAGGTGGTAGAGCCCTTAAGTTCTATTCGTCAGTAAGACTTGATGTTCGTCGTATTGAAACATTAAAGCAGAACGGTGAAGTTATTGGTAACAGAACAAGAGTTAAGGTTGTAAAGAATAAGATTGCTCCTCCATTTAGAGAAGCTGAATTTGATATTATGTTTGGTAAGGGTATCTCAGCAGTTGGTGACTTAGTAGATTTAGCTGCTAACGCTAACATTATTAACAAGGCTGGTGCTTGGTTCTCATACAATGACGAGAAGATTGGCCAGGGTAGAGAGAATGCTAAGCAGTTCTTACTTAACAATCCAGCTCTTTATGAAGAGATTGATCATAAGGTAAGAGTATTCTACGGTATTGAACCAGGTGATGAAACAGATGCTCAGGCAGAAGAAGTAGCATCTGATGAAAGCCAGGCTAAGGAAACAAAGACTACAAAATCAAGAAAGAAAGCTGCAGCAACTGAAGAATAATCTAGTAACTAATATTAGATTAATATAGATAACTATTGGATAGCTAGTTTTATGCTAATTGTCCAATAGTTATTTCTTTTCATGGCAGTTTGGTAAATTTATGAGCGAACTTACAATAACCTCAATTAAAGAACTAAATAAAAAGAAGCTATTAATATCAATTAACTATGAAGAGGCATTTGCCCTTTATAAAGGCGAAGTAAGACGCTTACATATAAAAGAAGGCGTAGTGCTTCCTGAGTCTGTATATGAGGAGATTATAGCCACTCTAACTAAGAGAGCAACTCTTAGGGCCATGTCTTTACTTACAAGTAAAGACTATGCAAGACAAGAATTAATAGATAAATTAGCTAAGAGTAGATATCCTAAGGAATCAATAAAGAAAGCCGTGGCTTACGTAGAGAGCTATGGCTATATTGATGACTACAGATATGCCTATAATTATTTCAACTTTAAGGCTGCTAATAAGTCCAAAAGAATTATTGAGATGAAACTTATGCAAAAGGGGATTGATTCTAATATTATCAAGGAAATTTCTGACGGATTTTATGAAGACAATCAAGATTGTGAGCTAAATCAATCAATTAAGCTTATTAGAAAGAAACTAAAACTAGCAGAAGATGAGTATATTGAGAATCTAGACTTTAAAGAGAAGAACAAATTAATGGCATTTTTGTTTAGAAAGGGTTATTCGATGGATATAATTAATAAAGCATTAGATAGACTGATTAAGGACTATTAGAAAACTAGTTATGTATCTTAAATAGTGCAAATTTCTTGACAATATGCGCAAATCAAGGTAATATGGTATTGTTGTATGTAGAGTACAATAAAACTTAATAAGGAGGCGCTCCTGTGGATCCTATTTTGATAGTTGTGTTTGCTGTCTTAGTAGTCATAGTAGCAATTGTTGCCTATATTCTTGGTAATCGTTCAAAGATTAGCAATGCTAATAAGAAGGCACGTGAGATTGTTGATGAAGCTATTAAGGAAAGGCAAGCAGCCAAAACTGCTAAGGATGCCGCAATCGCTGATAGGGAGGCAGCAATTAGAGAAAAAGAAGCTGCAAAGAAAGAAGCTCTTTTAGAGATAAAGGAAGAGTCAATTAAGGCTCGTAATGAACTTGAGAAAGAGACTAGAGAAAGAAGAAACGAACTTTCAAAGTATGAAAGAAGAATAACTTCTAAGGAAGAATCCCTTGATAAGAAGATTGAGGCAGTAGAAAAGCGTGACTCTAGTATAACTAAGCGCGAGGAAGAACTTAGTAAGGCTAGAATAAAGGTAGAAGAACTTGAGAAACAGAGACAACAGGAACTTGAAAGAATCTCAGGCTTAACCTCCGAACAGGCAAAAGAATTTCTATTAAAGACTGTTGAAGATGAAGTAAAACATGATACTGCTGTAATGATTAAGACATTAGAAAGCAGAGCAAAAGAGGAAGCAGATAAGAAAGCTAGGGAGTATGTTGTTAATGCAATTCAGAGATGCGCTGCAGATCACGTTGCTGAAACAACAATTTCAGTAGTTCAGCTTCCTAACGATGAAATGAAGGGCCGTATCATCGGTCGTGAGGGTCGTAACATTAGAACTCTTGAGACTATGACAGGTGTAGAACTTATTATTGATGATACACCAGAGGCAGTAGTTTTATCAGGCTTTGATCCAGTTCGTAGAGAAGTAGCTAGAATTGCCCTTGAGAAGTTAATTCTTGATGGTCGTATTCATCCAGCTAGAATCGAAGAAATGGTTGAAAAAGCACAAAAAGAAGTAGAGGCATTAATTAAAGAGGAAGGTGAGGCTGCAACCCTTGAGGTTGGTGTTCATGGAATTCATCCTGAGTTGGTTCGTTTACTTGGTAAGTTAAGATATAGAACTAGTTACGGACAGAACGTTTTAAGGCATTCTATCGAGGTTGCCCAGTTAGCAGGTTTACTTGCTGCAGAGATGGGACTTGATATTAAGACTGCTAAGAGAGCTGGTTTACTACATGATATTGGTAAAGCAGTTGATCATGAGATGGAAGGATCTCACGTTCAGTTAGGTGTGGATTTATGTAGAAGATATAAGGAATCACCAACTATTATTAATGCGGTTGAAGCACATCATGGAGACGTTGAACCAGAAAGCTTAATAGCTTGCCTTGTACAGGCTGCTGATACAATTTCAGCTGCAAGACCTGGTGCAAGAAGAGAGACGTTAGAAACTTATACAAACAGACTAAAACAATTAGAAGACATTACAAACTCATTTAAGGGAGTTGAAAAGTCCTTTGCCATTCAAGCAGGTAGAGAGGTTCGAGTAATGGTAGTTCCTGAAGTCGTGAGTGATACAGACATGGTACTTATGGCAAGAGATATTTCTAAGCAGATTGAAGATCAGATGGAATATCCAGGTCAGATTAAGGTAAGTATTATTAGAGAATCACGAGCTGTAGATTACGCTAAGTAATCAGATTTCAAGCCGAGAAAGAATTAAACTAAGGTGATTAAAGAGAAATCTTTAATCACCTTTTTTGATGCCCTTTTTAAGCTTTTTTCTGATTATCTTTGATTTTCATAAATTGAGTTTTTCTTACGAACTTAATTTATGAAAGTGAATTTTCAAATTCTATTTATAAAATTAGATAAAATATAGAATTTCTATGTTTTTCCTTGCATTAACTCCTATTATTGTGTATGATACTAGGGACTTAAGAAAGTTTTTTGAGAAATAACTTTATTTTATTAAGTATAAACCTATCAATGCATTAATAAATTTAAGTCGTAGTAAATCTAATATGATTTAGGAGGAAGTTATGAATTATACAAGTTTAAGTAAAGAGGAATTACTTAAGTTAAGAGAGGAATTAAACAAGGAGTATAGTGAAGCTAAGGCAAAGGGCTTAAACCTTGATATGTCTAGAGGTAAGCCATCTGCAACACAGCTTGATGTTTCACTTGATATTTTAGACGCTATTAACTCTAAGTCACTACTTAAGTCTGAGAATGGCACAGACTGTAGAAACTATGGTGTTTTAGATGGTATTCCAGAAGCTAAGAAACTTATGGCTGATATGATTGGAACAACTCCAGATCATGTTATTGTATATGGTAATGCATCACTTAGCATTATGTATGATCAGGTATCAAGAGCTTATACACATGGTATTTTAGGTAACACACCTTGGTGTAAGTTAGATAAGATTAAGTTCTTATGTCCAGCTCCTGGTTATGACAGACATTTTGCGATTACAGAAAGATTCGGAATTGAAATGATTACAATTCCTATGTCAGATAAGGGACCAGATATGGACCTTGTTGAACACTACGTTAATAATGACCCAACAGTTAAGGGTATTTGGTGTGTACCAAAGTATTCTAACCCACAGGGCTACTCATACTCAGACGAAACAGTTAAGAGATTTGCTAACTTAAAGCCAGCAGCTCCTGACTTTAGAATTTTCTGGGATAATGCTTATGTTATCCATCATTTATATGATGACAATCAGGATGAGATTCTTGAGATCCTTTCAGAATGTGAGAAGGCTGGAAATCCTGATATGGTATTTGAATTTGCATCAACATCAAAGGTTTCATTCCCAGGTTCTGGTGTTGCTGTATTTGCTTCATCACACGCTAACATCGAAGATGTTAAGAAGCAGCTTACAATTCAGACAATCGGTCATGATAAATTAAATCAGTTAAGACATGTAAGATACTTCAAGAACCTCGATGGTTTAAAGGCTCACATGAGAAAGCATGCCGATATGATGAGACCTAAGTTTGAAGCTACATTAGCAGTACTTGAAGAAGAACTTGGTGATACAGGTATTGGTAGCTGGACAAAGCCACACGGTGGTTACTTCATCAGCTTTGAAAGTTTAGAAGGCTGTGCTAAGGATATCGTTGCTAAGTGTAAGGAAGCTGGTGTAAAGCTTACTAACGCAGGTGCTACATTCCCTTATGGTTCAGATCCTAAGGATAGCAATATTCGTATTGCACCATCTTTCCCAACTCCAGAAGAGATGGCTCAGGCTGCAAAACTTTTCGTATTATGCGTAAAGTTAGTATCCGTTGAAAAGTTACTTGAAAGCAAGTAATTACTTATAAATTTAACTACAAACTCTAAATTCTAAACTAATTTCTAAAAACAACATTTAATTCAAAAAATAATTTATCTGTAGGTAATCATTTGGTATAATCTAACTGTTACCTACAGATTTTTTTTAGTAACAATATATCAACTTGGGAGGAAGATATGAGTAAAATTGGATTTATCGGAATGGGCAATATGGGATACGCAATGCTTAAAGGCGTTTTAAAGAGCTTTGAAGCAAGCGACATTATAATTACTAGCCCTAATAAGGAAAAATGTGAAAATATAGCTAAGGATACAGGGGTACGTTATGCTGAAACTAATGCAGAACTTGCTGCTAATGCGAAGTTTGTTGTTTTAGCCGTTAAGCCACAGGTATATCCAGAGGTTTTAAAGAATATTAAAAATGTAATCACAGGGGACAGCGTTATTATTTCCATCGCACCTGGTATCACAATCGAATCTTTAAAGAAGCAGCTTGGAGCTGACATTCGAATCGTGCGTGCTATGCCAAACACTCCAGCTTTAGTGGGAGAGGGCATGACAGGAGTTAGCTATTGTAAGGAAGATTTCTCTTTTGAGGAAAGAGATTTAATTGATAGCTTCTTTAATGCCTTTGGTAAGGCAGTTTATGTAGCTGAGAATCAGATGGATGGTGTAGTTTGCGCATCAGGTAGCTCACCAGCTTACGTCTACATGTTTATTGAAGCTCTCGCTGATTCAGTTGTTAAGTACGGAATTAAAAGAGAAGATGCCTATAAGCTTGTTGCTCAAACTGTTCTTGGCTCAGCTAAGATGGTTTTAGAGACAGGCGAACATCCAGGTCTATTAAAGGATAAGGTTTGCTCACCTGGTGGAACAACAATTCAGGGCGTTGCAGCACTTGAAGCAGAAGGCTTTAGAAATGCAGTAATTAAGGCAACAGATGCCTGCTATGAAAAGTGTACTAAGATTAAGTAATGATAAAACTAATAAATATAAAAGCAAGTTTAGGCTTAAGGATTTCTTTTAAAAGTCCAAGCCACAAACTTGCTTTTTTATTTTCATCTAATTATTAATTGTCAAGACTCGCTCGTAAGTCTAGCGCCGGATTCGGGTCTGCTGAAGCAGCCCCGAATTCCTGTCCGAATCCGTGCGCATCCTCGCAAAGCGTCTAACTCAGTCGGAGCTTGTACTCCGACTGAGTTAAATTATCTAGCCATGGCATCAATAATTTCACCTATATACATTGTGTGATAATCGCCTTCAGCATAGAATTTCTTGTCAATTTCTTTATCCATAAAAGTTTCAGCAGTAATAGGAACTGCTGCCATCTTCTTACATAAATAAACAAGGCTTGCTTCATCTGGAAATGGAATACCAAGTCTAGAATTAAGAGTTAAACCAGATTGCTCCCACTTATTATTGTCCTTGCCTGATAGTGAACCACAAACACTTAAGGCATTTCTCTTATCATCAGGTAAAAAACTAACTGAGAAAAAGTCTGACTTATCAATTAATTCCTTTGTAAATCTAGATTCTCTTACATAAATTGTTAAAACGCTTTTACCCCAGAAAGTTCCAAAGCCTCCCCAGCTTACTGTCATAGGGTTAGCTTCTACCTTAGTACCAGCTGTTACAATAGCCCATTCTTTTGATAACTTTTGGAATGGATTAATCTCGATTAAGTCTAATGGTAATGGTTGAAATACGTGCATTTTTCTCCTCCAAATCTATCTATTTCTTGATTATTTCAATCAGGACGTTTAATATATTGATTATATCATATATTTTAAAAAATGTGCCTATAATTGCACATTTTCAAAAAGAAAGGGAGAAGAAGATGGATAGTGTAAAACGTGTTGGAAGAGAATTAGTTTATAAGGGCTCAATCCTTGATATGTACAAGGATACTATGGAGTTTGCCGATGGTCATACATCAGACTGGGATTACCTTGATCATAGAGGAAATGCAGCAGCTGTAATTCCTATAACTAATGACGGAAAGATTTTAATGGTTAGACAATATAGAAACTCAGTGGATGGTCTTACTTTAGAGATTCCTGCGGGCTGCCTTGATTTTAAGGATGAAGAGACAAGTGTGGCTGCCGCAAGAGAATTAGAAGAGGAGACTGGCTTTAAGGCAAATAATATTGAGAAGCTCTTTACTATTGTAACTGCCGTTGCTTACTGTAACGAGTTAATTGACATTTACATTGCAAGAGACCTTGAAAAGGGACATAGATGTCTTGATGAAGACGAGGATATTAATGTTGAGTGCTATAGTCTTGATGATGCTAAGAAAATGATTCGCAAAGGCGAGATTATCGATGCTAAGACAGTGGCTGCTATTTTAGCTTATGCAGCATTTTACTAAGATTTACTAAAAACTAATAAGATTAAATAAGACCTAACGGGAAACAACTTCCGTTAGGTCTTTTATTTTCTTAAATTCTTTATTGATTAAAAATGATTCTATAATCTATCTGCGATTTCGTAAATAAGATTTTCTGAATCCTTCCATCCAAGGCAAGCATCAGTAATTGACTTACCATAAACGCCTTCGCCTACCTTCTGATTTCCTGGTTCGATGTAGCTCTCAACCATAACGCCCTTGCAAAGAGTTCTAATATCCTTGTTGTAGCGGCAGTTGTGGAGGATTTCCTTAACGATTCTAATCTGCTCCATGTACTGCTTACCAGAGTTAGAATGGTTTGTATCAATGATAAGGGCAGGATTTTCAAGGTCTCTTGCCTTATACATGTTAAAGAGGCGAATAACATCCTCGTAGTGGTAGTTTGGATTGTTCTGTCCGTGCTTATTAACGGCACCTCTTAGGATGCAGTGAGTAAGAGGATTTCCTTGAGTATTAACCTCATGTCTTCTATAAATAAATGTCTGCTTAGACTGAGCTGCCACAACAGAATTTAACATAACGCTAAAATCACCAGAAGTAGGATTCTTCATACCAACTGGAACGTCAATACCACTTGAAACAAGGCGGTGTTCCTGATTCTCAACGGAACGAGCACCAACAGCTACGTATGATAAAACATCCTCTAAATACCAGAAGTTATCTGGGTAGAGCATCTCATCGGCTGGTGTAAGTCCAGTCTCCTTAATAATGTCTATGTGCATTTTTCTAATTGCCACAAGGCCTGCATAAAGGTCTGATTTCTTTTCTGGGTCAGGCTGATGAAGCATACCCTTATAGCCAATGCCTGTTGTACGAGGCTTGTTAGTGTAAACTCTTGGGATAATTAAAATCTTATCTGCTACCTTTTCCTGCACCTTTGCAAGTCTGGTTGTATAGTCAAGGACCGCATCTTCATTGTCTGCTGAGCAAGGGCCAATAATAGCAATAAACTTGTCAGACTTTCCTGTGAAAACGTCTGCGATTTCCTGATCTCTTTTCTTCTTAAGTTCAATACATTCCTTACTTAAAGGATAAGCTTCCTTAATCTCCTTTGGAGTTGGAAGCTGCTTTACAAATTCAAAACTCATTTTACATCTCCTACATGTACTACATAATTTTTTAGAATAACTTCTGATGTATATCATACAACAATTCATATGTCATTTCTAGGAATTTATAGCTAAATATGTTAAAATGTGAACAAGGGTTTGTGAGAAAAAAGAAATAACGGAGGTAGTTTTAATGGGAAAAATTAGTAATAAAAGTGGAATAAATAGAGTTATTTGGATTGTACTTGATAGTGTAGGTATCGGCGAAGCACCAGATTCTAAGGACTTTGGTGATGTAGGAGTTGATACACTAGGACATACCTGGGAAGCTAATAACGGACTAGAGATTCCTAATCTTTTAAAGCTTGGCCTTGGAAATATTGACGGAGCTAATTTAAAGAGATTAGAAGATAAAGACATCATTGGCGCTTATGGAAAATTACAGGAAAAGTCAGCAGGTAAGGATACAACTATTGGTCACTGGGAAATGGCTGGTATTTATTCCCCTAATCCTTTTCCAACATTTCCTAATGGCTTTAGCGACGAGATAAATAACGAGATCATTAAGAGAGCCAAACTTCCTGGCATTCTTTGTAATGAGACAGCTTCAGGTACTGAAGTTATTAATAGACTAGGAGATGAGCATGTAAAAACTGGTAAGCCAATTATCTATACATCAGCTGATTCAGTTTATCAGATTGCAGCCCACGAGGATGTAATTAGTGTTAAGAGATTATACGAGATTTGTGAGATTGCACGAGAAGTTTTACAAGGAGATGTGGCAGTGGCTAGAGTTATTGCTAGACCTTTTGTTGGAACTAGCGGCAATTACACTAGAACTTCTAATAGACATGACTTCTCCCTTGTACCAACAAAGGATAACATTTTAAATAGACTTAGAGATGATTTAGGTCTAGATGTTTTAGCTGTTGGTAAGATCGAAGATATATTTGCAAAAGAAGGAATCTCAAGAGCAGTTCACACTAAGGATAACATGGACGGGGTTGATAAGACTCTTGATTACATGAGAGAGGACAATCAGGGCTTAATCTACACTAATTTAGTTGAGTTTGACTCAGCTTGGGGACATAGAAGAGATGCCAAGGCCTACGGTAAGGGATTAGAGGACTTTGATAGCCGCCTTCCAGAGATTTTCTCAGCTATGCGTGATGATGACATGCTTGTTATTACAGCAGATCATGGTTGCGACCCAACCTATTCTGGCACAGACCACACAAGAGAGTACGTGCCAGTGCTTATGTATGGTAAGGCTTTAAAGGAAAATGTTAATCTGCATACAGGTACTAGCTACGCAGATATAGCTCAAACAATCGCTGATATCTTTAATACTAGACCTACAATGATTGGTAATAGCAGACTTGGGGATATTTTAAAGTAAATAGCAAAGGGGATAGAGCTTATGAGAATGGTGGATTTAATTGAAAAAAAGAGAAATAAGGAGAAACTATCAAAAAAGGAGATTGACTTTATTATAAAGTCTTATACAGCCGGGGAGATTCCTGACTATCAGATGTCAGCCCTACTTATGGCGATATATTTTAACAAGATGGACAAGGAAGAAACCCTTAATTTAACCCTTGCTATGAGAGATAGTGGAGATACTCTTGATTTATCTGAAATTAAGGGCATTAAGGTGGATAAACACAGCACAGGTGGCGTGGGAGATAAGACTACTTTAGTACTTGGACCTATGCTTGCTGCTTGCGGTCTTAAGCTTGCTAAGATGAGTGGAAGAGGACTAGGTCACACGGGAGGCACCATTGATAAGATGGAGAGCATTCCAGGCTTTAAGACAAGTCTTTCTATGGAGGCCTTTGTAAAACAGGTAAACGAGCTTGGCATTGCAATTACAGGGCAGACAGGAAATTTAGCCCCTGCGGATAAGAAGATTTATGCTCTTCGTGACGTTACTGCCACAGTGGAAAATATTTCTCTTATTGCAAGTTCCATAATGAGTAAGAAGCTAGCTTCTGGGGCTGATAGCATTTGCCTAGATGTTAAGGTGGGTTCTGGCGCCTTTATGAAGACCATTGAAGATGCTAAAAAGCTTGCTAGCGCCATGGTAGAAATAGGCAAAGGTGCTGGTAAGTCAACTATTGCCATAATTAGTGAGATGGATGAGCCTCTAGGGCTTGCTGTAGGTAATTCCCTTGAAGTAAGGGAAGTAATTGAAAGCTTAAAGGGCAGAGGCCCTAAGGATTTAATGGAACTTGTTTACTGCCTTGGTTCTTATATGATTAAGTCTGCAAAGCCAGAAGTTAGCCTAGCAGATGCTAGAAAGATGCTTGAAGCCTCTATAACAGAGGGAACAGCTCTTGAAAAGTTTAAGGTTTTTGTTAAGGCTCAAGGCGGCGATGAAAATGTAGCAAATGACTATTCTTTACTTAAGATTGCCCCAAGAGTAATTGAGGTTTTATCAAAAGAAGAGGGTTATGTAGCCCACATCCAGTCTGATTTAATTGGCCATGCTTCTATGATTTTAGGCGGCGGCAGACAAAGAAAAGAGGATACAATTGACTACGGCGTTGGCATTGAGCTAAATAAGAAGGTTTCTGATAAGGTCCTTGAAAATGAATTGCTAGCTAAAATCTATGTAAACGACGAGACAAATCTAGCTAATGCCATAGATGATATTTATGAGGCCTTTAGAATTGAAAAAGAAGAGATTAAAGAGCCAGTTTTAATTAAAGAAATCGTAGAATAAACAATATTTTTTATGGGATTTTATCTATATATATGTATAAATAAATCCACTATAGAGATAGATTTTCTTAAAAATTCAACACAAAATTTTTAAGTTTGTTAAAGAAGTAACGTGCTTTATTACTTGTCTGAGGGCAAAGTTTATGGTAATATAGACATTGCGATTTAGATTTTTTAACTTTTACTATTATAGTGAAAGTTAAAAGGACTAAAATTTTTTGTAATTTTAAGGAGATATTAAGATGGAAGTTAGACCAGGTGCAAATCCTGTGGACGTAAAGACTTACGACACAGCAAGATTAAGACATGATTTTTTAATTGAGAACGTATTTGTTCCAGATGAGATTAAGTTAACTTACAGCCAGATCGATAGAATTATCGTTGGTGCTGCAACTCCAGTTAATAAAGAATTAAAGCTTGAAGCAGGTGATGAGCTTAGAGCTAAGTATTTCTTAGAGAGAAGAGAATTAGGTATTATTAACATCGGTGGTAATGGTACAGTTACTGTTGATGGAACAGAATATAATTTCAAGTATAAAGATGGTATGTATATTGGTATGGGCGCTAAGGATATTACATTTAAGAGTGCTGATCCTACAAACCCAGCTAAGTTCTACTTAAATTCAGCTCCAG
Organism: Lachnospira sp.; assembly: GCF_016290755.1. Taxonomy (NCBI): domain Bacteria; kingdom Bacillati; phylum Bacillota; class Clostridia; order Lachnospirales; family Lachnospiraceae; genus Lachnospira; species Lachnospira sp. Next base: position 25,296 of record NZ_JAEEVD010000004.1, on the reverse strand, counting down.
CTCATAAGACATATCCTACAGTATTTATCGATCCTGCTAAGGATATTTTACCAGAAAACAAGAAGGAACTTGGTTGCCTTGAATCTGCTAACCACAGAACAATCAACAAGTACATCCTTCCAGGTCAGGTTGAAAGCTGTCAGTTAGAGATGGGTATGACTTGCCTTGAGCCAGGTTCAGTTTGGAACACAATGCCATGTCATACACATGATAGAAGAATGGAAGTTTATCTTTACTTTGAAGTACCAGAAGATGCTGTAGTATTCCACTACATGGGCGAGCCAACAGAGACACGTCACATCGTTATGAGAAATGAAGAAGCTGTTATTTCTCCAAGCTGGTCAATTCACTCAGCTTCAGCTACACATGCATATACATTCATTTGGGGTATGGTTGGCGAGAACCAGGACTTCGATGATATGGATGATGTAGACATGAAGGATTTAAGATAATTTCTTAGAAAATAAAAGGATTTCTAAGGCATTTTCTTAAAGACGTATAAATCTTAAGCTATATAAGATAATGTTATTTGGTTTACCAAATTTCATTTATAAATTAAAAAAAGAAGGAGATTAATAAAATGTCAGTTAATTTTTCACTTGAAGGCAAGATTGCATTCGTAACTGGTGCATCTTATGGTATTGGTTTTGCTATCGCTTCTGGCATGGCAAAGGCTGGTGCTAAGATCGTTTTCAACGATATTAAGCAGGAATTAGTAGATAAGGGTATTGCAGCTTATAAGGAAGCTGGTATCGATGCTACAGGTTATGTTTGTGACGTTACAGATGAAGATGCTGTTAACGCTACAGTAGAAAAGATCACAAAGGAAGTTGGTCCTATCGATATCTTAGTTAACAACGCTGGTATCATTAAGAGAATTCCTATGTGCGAAATGACAGCTGCTGAATTCAGACAGGTAATCGATGTAGACTTAAATGCTCCATTCATCGTATCTAAGGCAGTTATTCCATCAATGATTGAAAGAGGTCATGGTAAGATCATCAACATCTGCTCAATGATGTCAGAATTAGGCCGTGAAACAGTTTCAGCTTACGCTGCAGCTAAGGGTGGTTTAAAGATGCTTACAAGAAATATTTGTTCTGAATATGGTAAGTACAATATCCAGTGTAATGGTATTGGACCTGGTTACATCGAAACTCCTCAGACAGCTCCTCTTCGTGAGAGACAGGCTGATGGTTCAAGACATCCATTCGATGCATTCATCGTTGCTAAGACTCCAGCTGAAAGATGGTTACAGCCAGAAGAACTTGCAGGTCCTGCAGTATTCTTAGCTTCAGAAGCATCTAATGCTGTTAATGGTCATATTCTTTACGTTGATGGTGGTATCCTTGCTTACATCGGAAAGCAGCCACAGTAATTAAATAAAGAATAAACTAAATTATAACTTTCATTAGTATATAGATTTAGATTTTAGAGGTGTAGCAGTAGCTACACCTCTTTTTTATTTACATACTTTCTATACATATCCAATTATATCTTCTAACTTCTTATAAATATATATTTTTATACAATTCCCAGAGAATTAGATTCATACATATATCTATCTTCACAAAAATTTTAAGTTTTATCACCCTATTTACTAGCTAAATGAAATATTTTGTGTTAAAATACATTTAGTTTAAGTGCGTAACAAATTAATACAAATTAGGAGGCTTTATGAAATCTAAGTTTGGAATTAGTAAGAATGTTGATTTTGCTAAGGCTGTAACGGAGGCTTTAGGAGGCGTATCAAATCCAATCGGATTAGTTTATATTTGCCCATATGAAATGATTGAATCAGTGGGAAATGAACTAACTAGCAGATTCCCTGGTGTTCCGGTTTTAGGAACAGGTGGAATTTGTTATTACAATGATACAATTGATGATAAGCATCTTCAGATTATGGCTGTAACAGGTGGAGCAAAAATGGCAGCAGGTGTTATTAAGCACATTAAAAAAGCTCCTTTATCAGAAATCTATACACTTGAAAAGAGTGTACAGGAGGTAGGCGCAGGAACTGATAACACAATTTGTCTAGAATTTTGTCCTTACAACGAAGAAGTTGCTACATCAACTCTAAATGTTGTATTAGATAAGCACAAAATTAGTCTAATTGGTGGATCAATTTTTGATGTACCTGACGGAAAAGATCCTATAGTATATGTAAATGGTAAAATTTATAAAGATACGTTAGGCTATATGATGATTAAGAATACAGAAGGCAAAGTTCATATGTTTAAGGAAAATATCTATGCACCATCTGATAATCCTGTACATATTGCGACTAAAGTAGACTTAAACAAGAGAGAGCTTTGTTGTCTTGATGGCAGACCAGCTGCTCAAGTTTATTCAGAGGAAACTGGTGTACCTGTTAATAAAGTTTGCGATAATGTATTTGTTAATCCATTTGGTCGAGTAGTTGGAGATGAAGTTTACATTGCTTCCATGAAAGAACCAGGAACTAATGGTGGCCTTATTAATTACAAGAAGATTTATGAAAACGATGCTATTAGTATCTTAAATGTTCTTGATTATAGAGAAGTTGTTGAAGAAACTAAGAGAAATATTAGAAGTAAAGTTAGCAATCCATCTTGCATGATTTCCTTTAACTGTTGCTTTAGATATCTCTTCTTTAATAGCGAAAATTATACAACGGAATATCTAAAAAACATGGCAACAGTAGCACCTAATTTCGGATATATCGCCGGTGGAGAACAGTATTTAAATCAGCATGTAAATCAGACAATGGTATGTGCTGTTTTCGATTAAATTAAGGAGGTTTGCAATGTTTGGTAGAAAAGTAGATAATACAACAAAAACAGCAACAACTGAAAAGAAAATTGATCTAAACAAGGTATTTATGCCAATTGTGCAATCATCTAATCATATTATGATTCAGAAAAATAAATTAGTTGCTGAAGAATTAATTACATCAGAAAGCCTTCAGGATGTCACAAGTTCATTCGTAGAAGTTAAGAGACAATCAAGAGAAATCAATGACTCAGTAGTACATTTTAGAGATGAATTTGATGATGTAAGAAAAGTGTTAAATCATTTCGAAGAAATTATTGATAAGATGCTTGGAACTGTTAATGAAACTCATCAAAGCATGAATAATGTAAGAGTTTCTTCTCAGTCTGTAAATGAGACAATCAAGGCTGTTCAGGAAGTATTTGAGGAATTCCAAAAGAGCTTTGATGAAATCTTAGAAAAGGTAAATGCCATTAATGGTATTGCAAATCAGACTAACTTACTTGCCCTAAATGCTTCAATTGAGGCTGCAAGAGCTGGTGAATCAGGACGAGGCTTTGCAGTTGTAGCTGACCAGGTTAATAAACTATCTTCTGATATTAAGACATTAGTAGGTTCTATTGGGGATAGCATGGACAGATTAAATCAAAACAATTCAAGACTTATGGATTCTATTGATGATACACGTTCTGCTATGAATGATTCTATGAACCATATCAATGAAACTGAAGAAGTTGTAGATAACATCAAGGTTGTTGCCGATGAAATCGAAGATGGCAACAAGGGTATTGAAAGTGTTATTAATTCTTGTTCAGAGCACATTGATGAAATTACAGATACTATTCTTAGTTCTGAAAGATATTACGAATCCGTTTCAGAAAATATTGATTCTATGAAGCTTAAAATCACACAAAAGAGTTTCATTTTCGAGGAATTAACAAATATCCTAGATCAGTATCCTGAAATGATTGAAATCATTAAGAAAAGATTAAAATAATATTATACTCCTTTTGGCCCTAAACCTTAGTTGGTTTAGGGCTTTTTCCTTTTATAAATTGAGGGATTGTAGTATAATTGTAAGGTAAGTTATATTTAAAAAAGATGATTAAATCCAAAGGTTTTAATTGTTTTGGGAGGAAAAGATGAACAGAATATATAAGGCTTATCCAGGGGGTAAACACAAAGTCCTTACACTTAGTTATGATGATGGAAAAGTTCAGGATTACCGCTTGTTAGAGTTACTAGACAAGTACCATATTAAGGCTACTTTTAATCTTAACTCAGCAGTAAAAGATGACATTCATATTAGTCAAGATGAATGGCGCGAACTTTATAAGAATCACGAGGTTGCAGTGCATACAATGACACATCCAACAATGGCAAGATGCACTCCATACCAGATTTGTGAGGAATTACTAGAGGATAAGAATAATCTAGAAGAGATTATGCAAAGACCAGTTAGAGGACTTGCTTTCCCTAACGGTTCTTATAATGATGAGATAATTAACTTAGCAAAGTCACTAGGCTTTAAGTATGCAAGAGTTGCAGGTGATAAGTATGCCAACATTTGCGCAGCGAAACATTTTGCAAAGGAAGCCGAAGGCCCAATTCTACTTGGAGATGAGACAGGCTTTGGAATTCCGGAAGATTATATGCACTGGCTTCCAACATGCCATCACAATCACCATTTAGTAGATTTAGCTAAGGATTTTATAAATTTAACAAAGAAGCAGTATCTATACATGATGTATGTTTGGGGACATAGCTTTGAGTTTGATAGAAACGACAATTGGGAGCTTATGGAGGAATTCTGTAAGGTTATTTCTAATAGAGATGACATTTGGTATGCCACTAATTTAGAAATCGTTGAATACGACGAGGCCTTTAATAACCTACAGTTCTTTGCAAGAAATTCTTACGTTTACAATCCAAACGCTATGAGCGTCTTTGTTATGGCGAATAATGATAAATGTATCGAAATACCAGGAGGAGCTACTATAAAGCTTTTCTAAAGAAGGAGAGAGAACATGAGTTTTATTGAATTTAGGAACGTTTGGAAGATTTACAGAATGGGCAATGTCAAAATCAAAGCCCTAACTGGAACTAACTTTACAATTGATGAAGGAGAGTTCGTTGTAATTGCTGGCGCTTCAGGTGCAGGTAAGAGTACTATTTTAAACCTACTTGGAGGTATGGATAGCCAGACTACAGGTAAGATTATTGTAGATGGTAAAGAAATTAGCGAATATAACAACAAGAAATTAACGACTTATAGAAGGAATGATATTGGCTTTGTATTTCAGTTCTACAATCTAGTACAAAACTTAACAGTTCGTGAAAATGTTGAGCTTGCCACACAGATTGTAAAGGATCCTTTAGATATCGATGAAACTATTAAAGCCGTTGGCCTAGAAGATAGAATTTCTAACTTCCCATCACAGATTTCTGGTGGTGAACAGCAAAGAGTAGCAATCGCTAGAGCTTTGGCAAAAAACCCTAAGATTTTACTTTGTGATGAGCCAACAGGCGCTCTTGATTATAATACAGGTAAGCAGATTTTAAAGCTTCTTTATGATACCTGTAAAGAGAAGAAGGTAACTGTAGTTGTTATAACCCATAACCTAGCAATTTCAGCTATGGGAGACAAAGTTATTAAGGTAAAGAATGGTGCCGTTGAGTCCATCACCCTTAATGAAAATCCTGTATCTATAGATGACATTGAGTGGTAGGAGGAGAATATGGGTTTAGCTTTAATAAAAGATTTACTAAGAGAAATAAAACAAAGCTTTGGGCGATTCTTTGCTATATTTGCTATCTGCTTTATTGGCGTAGCATTTTTTGCAGGTGTAACCGCCTCTTCAAGCGATATGAAATCCTCATCTGATGCCTACTATGATGACTATAATCTTTACGATTTACGAATTTTATCATCAATTGGCTTTGACAATGAGGATGTGAATCAAATTAGTCAGGTGGAGGGTGTTGAAAATGTTTTCGCAAGCCACTACCTAGACCTACTAACTACAGTAGACGAAGTAGAAAAGGCTGTAAGAGTAACTAGTCTTCCAGATTCAGACGGGGTTAACAGCCTAAAGCTAGTTAAAGGTAGATTACCTGAAGCTGATAATGAATGTGTAATAAGATATGAAAGCACAACAGATTTGCCTGAAATTGGAGATGAGATAACATTTTCAAAGGGAGAAGAATCTGAAGTTAACGCCTTACTTGAGGGTGGCGAAAATCTAGAAGATGAAATTGCCAATACAAGCTACACAGTAGTTGGTTACGTATATACACCGGTTTATGTATCTTACTATATCGATTCAACAACAGTGGGAAATGGCACTTTGTCATATCTTGTTTTTGTAAATGATGAAAACTTTAAGAGTCAATATTATTCAGAAGTTTATTTAAATATTTCTGGAGCAAAGGATTTCTCAACTTATGATAATGACTATTTTGAATATTTAGAGTCTTACGAGGATGCAATTCTTGCAGTGGGAGATTCAAGATTTGAAGAGCGCTATAATAGTTTAGTAAGCGAGATTGAAGAAAAAAGAGAGGCTAGACTTGCAACTCTTAATGATGAGATTTATGCCCAGGTTGTGGCTAATCTAACTTCTATTTATCAGTCTTATTATCCAGATAGAGACGTTTCAGATATGATTGCTCCTTATATTGAGCCAAACTATCAAAAGGCTCTTGCAGAGTTTGACTATAGTTTGGTAAATGAGCCTTTTGATCAGGCACTAACTGAAGTGGAGGATAGAATTTCTAACTATACATGGCTTAGCCTTACAAGAAATGAATCCTACTCTTTTGTAGATTACAAGCAGAGCGCTAATAGAATGGGAGCCATTGCCACAGTATTCCCAATCTTTTTCATTGTGGTAGCAGGACTTGTTTGTCTTACAACAATGGCTAGATTAATTGATGAGCAAAGAGGCTTAATTGGTACTTATAAAGCCCTTGGTTACTCAAGATTTATTATTTCACTTAAATATGTCTTGTATGCCTTAATTGCTTCAATGATAGGTGGAATCCTTGGTTGCATTGTGGGACTAAAGATTTTCCCTTATATCATTATTAATGCTTGGAATATTATTTATCAAATTCCTGATATTGTGCCAGCTAACCACACAATTTTATCAATAATTGCAGTTTTAAGCCTAACTCTTACAACAATGATTGTTACAATAATTGCTTGTGGAGAAACAACAGCAGAAGTTCCATCAGAACTTATGAGACCTAAGGCTCCAATTAGTGGTAAGAAGATATTACTTGAAAAGGTGGGCTTTATCTGGAAAAGACTAAACTTTACAACTAAGGTAACTATGAGAAATCTATTCCTTTATAAGAAGAGATTTATAATGACAATTATTGGAATTGCAGGTTGTGGAGCACTAATTTTAGCAGGCTTTGGTATAAAGGATAGTATTAGAAGCTTAGTAACAAAGCAGTTTAGTGAGATTTTCCATTATGATTTAGTTGTGAGTCTAAATAGCAATTTAGAAGAAGAGAGCTTAAATTCTCTTACTTCAGATATGGATAGTAATTTACTTTATACTGATTATTTACTTGATTATGGCTACACTGAAACAGCTAGCAATAATGACAAGGAAATCGATGCAGGCATTTCAATTGTTTCTGATATTGATGCCTATAAAAATTACCTAAGCTTTAGAGATAGAAAGTCTCATAAGAAGGTAAATTTAACAGATGAGGGAGCAATCCTTTCAGAAAAGTTAGCTAGAGACTTAGGAGTTAAAGTGGGAGATAGCTTTACAATTAATGATGCTAATGGCGCTCCTATAACTATTAAGGTTTCTGGCATATGTGAAATGTATGTAGGCCATAGCATTTACATGACTGCAAATTATTACACCTCTATTACAGGGGAAGACCTTGGAGTTAATAGAATGCTTGTAAAGCTACCAGATTCAGAGGACGAGACAATTAATCTTGTAAGTAGCGACCTTATGGATAGAGAGCAGATTAAAGCTTTGACATTTTTAAATACTAATGTGGAGCATTTTGAAAATATGATCAAGTCCCTTGACATTGTAACCTATGTACTTATAATATCTGCTGGGCTACTTGCCTTTGTGGTAGTTTATAACCTTATAAATGTAAACATCTCCGAGAGAATAAGAGAAATTGCCACAACAAAGGTACTTGGTTTTTATAATTTTGAAGTAGGAATGTATGTCTATAGAGAGATTATTCTTCTTACTTTAATTGGTGGTGTATTTGGATTAATCCTTGGCCGTCTATTACATGTGTATATTATGACTACAGTTGAACTTGAAGATGTTATGTTTGGTAGTTATATAAGTGCTAAATCCTTTGTGTTAACCTACCTAATTACATTCATTTTCTCATTAATTGTAGATTTGGTAATGTACCCTAGATTATCTAAGATAAAAATGGTAGAATCACTTAAGTCGGTTGAGTAGTTTATTGGCAATTGCAAGCTAATTTGTGATATGTTATAATGTTTTAAAATTACAACTGCTTAAAATAAAGCGATGGAGGTTAAGACATGACTAAAGAGTTTGAGGATAGAGGAGCTAATTATACAGTTTCAGAAAACAATAACATTGGTGAAGTTAAGATTTCTGATGAGGTAGTAGCTATTGTTGCAGGTCTTGCAGCAACAGAAGTAGAGGGTGTTGTAAGTTTAGCAGGTAATATCACTAACGATATGGTAGCTAAACTTGGTATTAAGAACCTTGCTAAAGGAGTTAAGGTTTATGTTAACGAACAGACTGTGTCTGTTAGCTTAGTGGTAAATATTAAGTATGGTACATCAATCCCTGCTGTTTCTACTGTAATTCAGGAAAAGGTTAAGTCAGCTGTTGAAACTATGACTGGTTTAGATGTATCAGAAGTTAATATCAAAATTTCAGGCGTTAATATCGATGCTTAATGCATAGATAATTACGTAGATGTTAGGAGTTATATAATATGTCTAGAATGAACAGAACAGTGATGAGAGAGCATATTTTCAAGCTTTTATTCAGAGTGGAATTCCATGACACTGTCGAATTTGAACAACAAATTTCTTTGTATTTTGAGAATTTAAGAGAAGGAACTAAGGAAGAGAGAGGCATTGATATTAATGAAGCGGATTATAACTACATTCATGATAAAGCAATAGCTATCAAGAATAATCTAGCTGATATTGATGCTAAGATAAATGAGATTTCAGAAGGTTGGCCAACAACTCGTCTTGGTAAGGCAGAATTATCAATTATGAGACTTGCAACCTATGAAGTAATGTATGATGATGACATTCCAACGAATGTAGCGATTAATGAAGCTATTGAACTTGCTAAGAAGTATGGTTCTGATAATGCACCATCATTTATTAATGGTGTACTTGCAAAGCTTAATAATTAATTTGGAGAGATAATAAATGGCCGGAGTATATACTGTAACTCAGATCAATTCCTATATAAAGAACATGTTTCAGCAAGATTTCGTTCTTAAAAGCGTTCAAGTAAAGGGAGAGATATCGAATTGCAAGTATCATAGCTCCGGTCATATTTATTTTACTTTAAAAGATGAGACCGGAGCCATTGCTTGTATTATGTTTGCTTCCAATGCGAAAAGCCTTAAATTCACCCTTAAGGATGGTTTGGCTGTAAATGTACATGGAAGAGTAGATGTCTATGAACGCGATGGTAAATATCAGCTCTATGTCACAAGCATAGAAGAAGATGGAATTGGAGATTTAAATAAACGATATTTAGAATTAAAACAACAATATGAGGAAATGGGTTTATTTTCCCCGGAATATAAAAGACCTATTCCTGCCTTTGCTAAAAGAATTGGCGTTGTAACTGCAAGAACAGGTGCTGCCATAAGGGATATTATTAATGTTTCAAAGAGACGAAATCCTTATATTGAGATTGTTCTATATCCCGCATTAGTTCAGGGAGAGAATGCCAAATACTCAATTGTAAAAGGCATTGAAACCCTTAATAAACTAGACCTAGATCTTATTATTGTTGGTCGTGGCGGTGGTTCCATTGAGGATTTATGGGCTTTTAATGAGCCTATGGTTATTGAGACGATTTTTTATTCTAAGACACCAATAATTTCTGCCGTAGGTCATGAAATTGACTTTACACTTTCTGACTTTGCAGCGGATTTAAGGGCCCCAACACCATCGGCGGCAGCAGAACTTGCAGTTAGCGATATAACTGTTATAGAGAATACAATAGATAATCTTAATAGGCGCTTAGACCTGGCTATGTCAAGAAAAATTACAAGCTACAGGGATTTAATCTCTAAGTATGAATTAAGACTTAAATTCCTAGATCCAATCAATGTAGCTAATAAAAATCGCGAGGATTTAATTAGACTTGAAGAGCAATTAGAAGACGCCTTTAGTAACATTTTACAAAATAAAAAGAACAAACTAGAGCTTTTAATTACAAGGCTTGAGGGGGCAAGTCCTCTAAAGAAGCTAAGTTCTGGCTATTCTTATGTGGAGCATAATGGAAAAAATGTATCCTCAATTAAGGACGTTAACACAGGGGATAGCTTAAATATCTACCTAAAGGATGGTAAATTAGAGGCTATAGTAGGAGGTAAAAGTGGCAAAGAAGATTAAAGAAGAAGTGATTGAAGCAAAGGCTGATAATGAGCTTAATTTAGAAGATAATAAGGAATTTAGTCTAGAAGAGTCTTTTACTAGACTTGAAGAAATTATTGGCGCCCTTGAAGAAGGAAAGATTGGCCTAGATGATTCTTTTAAGTTATATAAAGAGGGTGTAAGCCTTGTTAAGGACTGTAATAATAAATTAGATAAAGTAGAAAAAGAAATTATTATTATTAATGAAGATGGAGAGATTGAAGAGACAGATGGAGAATTTTAAAGAGCAACTAACTAGTCAGGTTGATTTTATTAATGATATAATTGATGAGAGATTGCCAAAGGAAGAGGGTTACGCCCTTGAGGTAATTAAGGCTATGAACTACAGCGTAGATGCTGGTGGTAAAAGAATTAGACCTTTAATTATGCTTGAAAGCTACAGACTTTGCGGTGGTAATGACTGCAATGTGCTTTACGACTTTATGGCAGCTCTTGAGTGCATTCATACATATTCACTTGTTCATGACGATTTACCAGCCATGGATAATGATGAATACAGAAGAGGTAAGTTAACTACACATAAGGCCTTTGGCGAGGATATGGCTATTCTTGCAGGAGATGGCCTTTTAAATTATGCCGCTGAGCTAATTCTTAATAGAGTTAACGAAATCTCAAAGGATGCTAAGGAAAAGATTAATAAACTTCTAGATTCTGACCTTAATGAAGCTAATATGACAATAGTTAAGAACAAGATTAAGGCAGAGACTAGAAGAATTACAAATGCTACAAATGCCGCCAATGTAATACTTTCAAAGGCAGGTGTTTACGGCATGGTAGGTGGACAGTGTTTAGATGTGTATTTAACTAATAAGCCGGTTAAGGCAGAGGAGTTAGATTACATTTTCAAAAATAAAACTGCTGCCTTAATAGAATGTGCCTTTATGGCAGGCGGTTATTTAGCAGGTGCTAATGAAGAAACAATTACTAAATTAGAGCTTGCAGGTAGATTTATTGGCCTTGCCTTCCAGATTCAGGACGACATCTTAGATGTTACAAGTACTACGGATGAGCTTGGAAAGCCAGTAGGTTCTGATGATAAGAACAATAAGACAACTTATGTGACTTTATATGGCATGGATAAGGCAAATGAAGATGTTAATTCCTACTCTAGAAAGGGAATTGAAATTCTAGAAGAAATTGGCAATAACGAATTTTTAATTGAATTAGCAGTTATGTTAATTGGCAGAAAAAAGTAGATATAATAAGCCTTACAAAGGTTTAAAATTTGCCAAAAATACAGCTAAATGCTAAAATTAGTTTTCGTTTAAATAAAATGAAAGTGGTTGAGATGAAATTATGATCCTTGAGAAAATTAATAAACCTGGTGATGTGAAAAAATTATCGCCAATTGAATATAATCAGTTGGCAGAAGAAATAAGAGACTTTCTTATTAATCATATTAGTAAGACAGGTGGACATCTTGCGTCTAATTTAGGCGTTGTTGAACTTACAATTGCATTACATTTGGCTTTTGATTTACCAAAGGATAAGATTATTTGGGATGTGGGACATCAGTCTTACACTCATAAGATTTTAACCGGTCGAAAGGACCAGTTTGACGGGCTTCGTAAGTTTGGTGGAATGAGTGGATTCCCTAAGAGAAATGAAAGTAATTATGATGCCTTTGATACAGGTCATTCATCTACATCTATCTCGGCAGGTCTAGGTTACGTCTGTTCTAGAGACTGTCAGGGTCAAAACTACAGCGTAGTTTCAGTAATAGGTGATGGTGCCCTTACAGGGGGTATGGCCTATGAGGCGCTAAATAACGCCTCTTCACTAAAGACAAATTTCATTATTGTTCTTAATGATAATGCCATGTCTATATCTAAGAATATAGGCGGTGTTTCATATATGTTAAGTGATATTCGTTCATCGGATTCATATATTGATTTTAAGGAAAATTTAGCTAATTCTTTATATAAGATTCCAGGGGGCAGCCGCATGGTTAGCGCCCTAAAGAAGACTAAGAATAACCTAAAGCAGATTATCCTTCCAAATCAATTGTTTGAAAGTATGGGAATTGCTTATCTAGGACCAGTTAACGGTCATGATACAGAAAAACTTATTAAGACCTTAAAGGTAGCCAAAAGAATTAATGGCGCAGTTATAGTTCATGTGGTTACTCAAAAAGGTCGAGGCTATAAGCAGGCGGAGAGAAATCCTAGTAAGTTCCACGGTATTGCTCCATTTGATGTAAAAACTGGAAATGTTTTAAACAAGCCAAAGAATCCAACTTATTCTAGTGTATTTTCAGATGCAATTTGTCATTTGGCAAAGAAGGATAAGAAGATTTGTGCAATTACAGCGGCTATGCCAGATGGAACGGGCCTTACTAAATTTTCAAAATGGTTCCCGGACAGATTCTTTGATGTGGGAATTGCAGAAGAACATGCCACAACCTTTGCAGCGGGTATGGCAGCAGGGGGCATGAAACCCGTATTTGCAGTATATTCTTCCTTCCTTCAAAGAGCTTACGATCAGATCCTACATGACGTTTGTATTCAACAGCTTCATGTGGTATTTGCCATAGATAGAGCGGGACTTGTAGGTGCAGATGGAGAGACTCATCAAGGTATATTTGACCTTTCTTTCCTATCTTCAATTCCTAACATGACTATCTTTGCTCCAAAGAATGACTGGGAATTAAAGGAAGGACTTAAGTTTGCCCTTGAAGAACATAACGGTCCAATAGCCCTTCGTTATCCAAGAGGTGAGGCTTGCACTGACTTCCACGAATTTAAGGAAGAGATTGTGCTTGCTAAGTCGGAGATTTTATATAAAGAGAAAGATATAGCAATTCTTGCAGTTGGTAGCATGGTTAAACTAGGGGACGAAGTTAGAAAAAGACTTAAGGCTAGAGGCCTTAATGTAACCTTAGTTAATGCTAGATTTGTTAAGCCTATTGATGAAAAGCTTATATTAGAGTTAAGCATGAATCATAGTTTAATTGTTACTTTAGAAGAAAATGTAGCATCTGGAGGCTTCGGTAGAGCAGTCTGTCAGATGATTAATGATACAAAATTAAAACCTAGATGTTTAGAAATTTCTCTACCAGATGATTATATTGAACATGGTAGTGTTGATATTTTAATGAAAGAAGCTGGAATTGATGTGGATTCCATTGAAGAGAGAATCCTTTCAGTTCATAAGGAGATATAATGGCAAAAGAAAGATTAGATGTTTTATTAGTAAAAAGAAATTTAGCACCTTCAAGAGAGAAGGCTAAAAGCATTATTATGGCTGGCATTGTCTATGTAGATGGCCAGAAGGAAGATAAGGCTGGTACTACATTTGCAGAAACAGTTAATATTGAGGTTAGAGGCAATACTTTAAAGTATGTTAGCCGTGGTGGTCTTAAGCTTGAAAAGGCTATGGAAAACTTCGATGTTACACCAAATGGCAAGGTTTGTATGGATATTGGTTCATCAACAGGTGGCTTTACTGATTGCATGTTACAAAATGGTGCTGTTAAGGTTTATGCAGTAGATGTAGGACATGGTCAGCTTGCTTGGAAATTAAGAAACGATGAGAGAGTAGTTTGCATGGAAAAAACCAATATCCGCTATGTTACACCAGAGGATATTGATGATAAGATTCAGCTTGCAAGCTGTGATGTTTCCTTTATTTCTCTTACTAAGGTTTTAGGCCCTGCAAAGGAATTATTAGCAGATGATGGCCAGATGGTTTGTCTTATTAAGCCACAGTTTGAGGCTGGAAGAGAGCAGGTTGGAAAACATGGCGTAGTTAGAGATAAGTCAGTACATGAAAGCGTAATTAAGATGGTTGCTGATTTTGCAATCTCAATAGGCTTTGAGTGCTTAGCCCTTGATTTCTCACCAGTTAAGGGACCTGAAGGTAATATTGAATACTTAATTCATCTTCAGAAGCATACAGAAGGCAGTTACGAAGAAATGCCATTTAATATTAGTGATGTGGTAAATGCTGCACACGATTCATTAGATAAATAATTTAAATTAGTAGATAAATGTGTTTTGGAGGCTCAAATGAAAAATTTTTTTATTGTAGCCAATCCTTTAAAGGATAGGGAGGGACTCTATTCCAACAGAATATGCCAATATATAAAGAATATGGGCGGAACTTGTAGCATTTATAGTTATGAGCTAATTGGGAATGCTTGTAATTATACGGACTGCAAAAATATTCCTGAAGGTGTGGAGTGTATAATTGTGCTTGGTGGAGACGGTACTCTAATTCAGGCCTCGGATGATCTAAATGGCTTAAATCTTCCGTTTCTAGGGGTTAATATTGGAACTCTTGGTTATTTAACAGATACAGATATGGCAAATGTCTATGACACCATCGATTTGCTCTTTAAAGATCAATACCTAATTGATGAGCGAATGATGCTCAATGGACAAATCTATCGTGACGACAAACTTATCTTTGAAGAGACCGCCCTTAATGATGTAGTATTAAATAGGTCAGGTAATCTCTCTATTATGGAGTATGACGTCTATGTAAATGATGAGTATTTGACTACTTACATGGCGGATGGCGTGATTTTATCCACTGCCACAGGCTCAACAGCCTACAGCTTATCTGCAGGTGGTCCAATTATTCAGCCAAATGCCAATCTTATTTTAATGA
This sequence comes from Lachnospira sp., assembly GCF_016290755.1. Classification (NCBI taxonomy): domain Bacteria; kingdom Bacillati; phylum Bacillota; class Clostridia; order Lachnospirales; family Lachnospiraceae; genus Lachnospira; species Lachnospira sp. The sequence goes on along the minus strand of NZ_JAEEVD010000004.1, from coordinate 10,271 downwards.
CTGCAATTTGCCCACATTCTCTTAATTCAAGAAGTATTATTTTTGGAGCAGAGGATTGCGTAACTATAGTTATTAAAGACAATAAAAAGGCGGCAGATAGAAGAGTTGCAACCTTTGACGGAGAAAAATTTATTGATTGCTTACCAGGGGATAAAATTAAGGTATGTAGATCAAAGAAGATAGCCAAGTTTATTAAGACCAACAAGGCTTCTTTCCTAGAAAGAATAAGGGATAAAATGTAATAAAGAAATGTAAAAAAGGAGAAAATTTTAAAATGAAGAATGCAAGACAACAAAAAATTGTTGAGCTTATTACTTCTTACGATATAGCAACACAGGATGAATTAGCTAAGGCCTTACTTGATGCAGGTTATAACGCTACTCAGGCAACTATATCAAGAGATATTAGAGAGCTTAACTTAACTAAAGTAGCCTCTGGTTCAAAAAGCCAGAAGTATGCCCTTCCTACTAATGAAAATGTAGCCCTTAACGGAAGATTCGAAGGTGTTTTAAGACAGGGCTTCTTATCATGTGACGTGGCTCAAAACATTTTAGTAGTAAAGACAGTTTCAGGTATGGCAATGGCTGTTTGTGCGGCCTTCGATGCCCTAAAGTGGCCTGAAATTGTAGGTGCTGTTGCAGGTGATGACACAATTCTTTGTGCTATTAGAACTGAGAAGGAAGCTCTTGAGGTTATGAGTAGAATTAGAAAGTTTGTAGCTGAGGAACCAAGTCACAAAGATGGAAATGAGGACTTTGAGTAAAGAGAGGTAGTGGGGTGTTAGTTAATTTACATGTAAAAAATCTTGCTCTTATAGAGGAAGAGAACATCGACTTTGAAGAAGGTCTAAATATTTTAACTGGCGAAACTGGCGCTGGTAAATCTATAATCCTAGGTTCAATTAACGCAGCTCTTGGTGCTAAAACTAGCCCTGATTTTATTAGAACGGGCTGCGATTACGGCCTAGCCGAAGTAACATTTTATGTAGAAGATGAAAAAACAAGACAAGAGCTTAAAGAGCTTGGTATCTTAGATATTGATGAGGGGGAATTAGTGATTTCTAGAAAAATTTCTCCAAGCCGTTCAACTATTAAAGTAAACGGACAATCTTTTACATCAAGTCAAACAAGGCAATTAGCCAATCTCTTAATTAATATCCATGGACAAAGAGATAATCAGATTTTAATAGATGAGAATAAACAGCTTGAGACCGTTGATGAATATATTAAAAACGAAGCAGCTGTAGTTTTATCTGACTTAAAGTCTGCCTATAAAGAATTTAAAGAGGCTAAGCAGGCCCTTGAAGCACTTAATATTAACGAGGAAGAAAGAAATAGACAAACTTCTTTCCTTGAATTTGAGATTAATGAAATTAGTGCCGCTAATTTAAGTCCTAATGAGGATTCTGATTTGGAAAATGAATACACAAAGATGAGAAATTATCAAAAAATCGTTTCTGAATTAGCCCTTGTATCGGAAAATCTATATGATGGTGAAACTAATGTATCTGATATGATTTCAGACATTTTAAGACATACCAATAAGGCCCTTGAATATGATGAAGGCCTAGAGGATTTATCAAACACTTTATCATCTATTGAGGATTTAATTTCAGATGTGGCACATCAGGTTTCAAATTACATGGATGATTTAGAATTTGATGAAGAGAGATTTAATGAACTTGAGGAAAGACTTGATTTAATCAATAATCTTAAGATGAAATATGGTAAGACTATTGAGGATATATTAGAAAATCTTGATAAAAAGCAGGCTTTACTTGAAGAATACTTAGATTTTGACAATGTATATAGTAAAAAGAAAAAGGAAGTTACAGCTAAAGAAGAAGAGTGTAAAAAACTTGCAGCTAAGCTTAGTGACCTTAGAAAAGCTGGAGCTAAAAAATTAGAAGCTGCTTTTGTTAAGGCTCTAAAGGAACTTAATTTCCTTGATGTTAAGTTTGAAATTGACTTTAGTGAAAGTCCACTTAGTGCAAAGGGTGTTGATAAGATTACCTTTATGATTAGCACAAACCCAGGTGAGGAGATTAAGCCTTTATCAAAGGTTGCCTCTGGTGGTGAGCTTTCAAGAATTATGCTAGCGCTTAAAAGTATTATGGCAAGTAAAAATGATCAGACTAGTTACATTTTCGATGAAATTGATGCAGGTATTAGTGGTAAGACAGCCTCTATGGTTGCAGCTAAACTTCTTAGTCTATCAAATTCAAATCAGATAATTTGTATCACTCACTTACCACAAATTGCAGCTATGGCCTCTAAGCATTTTATTATTGAAAAGGCCTTATCTAATAATAGAACTATTAGTAATATAAAAGCTTTATCTGAAGAAGAGTCTATTAAGGAACTTGCTAGACTTCTTGGTGATGGAGAGATGACAAAAGCAACTCTTACTAATGCCAAGGAATTAAAAAGTCGTTCTAAAAACTTGAACTTTTCCTAAAGGTGGAGTATACTTTAAAAGTGTTTTAACAGGATTTTAATAATTCTGTAATAAAATAATGGAGAGGAAGAGTATGCGCAAGAGAGTATTTAAGACATTTGCAGCAACTTTGTTGATTACATCACTTGCAGCTTCAGCAGTTTTTGCTGATGATGATGTAACAACTCTAAAGAATCAAAAGAGTCAGGCAGAAAGCACACTTGATGATTTAAAGAATCAGTTAGCTTACGTGCTTGTACAGATTGATGAATTAGAACAACAAGCAGCTGATTTAACTGAAGAGAAAGAAGAGGTTAATCAACAGTTAGCAGAGGCTGAAGAGAAACTTGCACAGCAGTACGATGATATGAAGTTACGTATCAAGTACATGTACGAGGATCAGTCAGCAACAATCTCAGATGTTTTCTTATCTTCTGCAGACATGAGTGAATTACTTAATAAGACTAACTACTTACAGTCAGTATACACTTATGATCGTGAACAGTTAGATGAGATGGCAGCTACAGCACAGGCTGTTGCAGATCTTAAAGCTGAAGTTGAAGAAAAAGAAGAAGCTTTAGCACAGACAAGTCAGGAATTAACTGACAAGCAAGCAAGTCTATATACTACTATTGAAGAGCAGGAAGCCTCTATTGAAAACTACGATGAATTAATCGCAGATGCAACTGAGAAGGCAGCCGCTGCAGCAGCAGCTAGGTCAGCAGCATCAGCAAAGAAGTCAACAACAACTACTACAACTACAACTACAACTACAACTGTTACAGCTAATAATAACAGTTCGGTAGCAAACCAGATTGTAAGCATGGCTTACTCATATACTGGTTATAGTTATGTAAGTGGTGGTGCTTCACCATCTACAGGTTTTGACTGTTCTGGATTGATTTATTACATTTTCAATCAGTTAGGAATTTCCGTTTCAAGAACATCCTCTGGACAGGCATCAGGCGGAACTAGGATTTCAAGTATTAGTGAAGCTCAACCTGGCGATATCATATGTTATCCAGGACATGTAGGTATCTACGTTGGTAATAACATGATGATTCATGCACCAGTACCTGGTAAGAAGGTATGTACAATTAATGTATATGGATTAGGAATGTCTATAACATCAATTAGAAGATATTGGTAAATTTAGAATATCTCGTTATTTAACTAGTGTTTGGAAGTTAAATATGTTATAATAAGTGTGGTCTGTGGCCACACTTATTTTTTTTGCTATTTTTGCCATAGATTATTAGCTTTAATGGAGAAGTAATAAAGCTAATTTTTTAGCCTTAGGGAGAGGCTAAATTAAAGCATATTTTATATGTTCTAGGAGGGAAGGAATGAAAAACGTATTATTTATAGCATCAGAGGCGGTACCTTTTATTAAAACTGGCGGATTAGCTGATGTTGTAGGTTCTCTTCCAAAGTATTTTAACAAAGAGGAATACGATGTAAGAGTAATGCTTCCAAAGTTTATGTGTATACCTTGGGAGTACAGAGAAAAGATGGTCTATAAGACACATTTCTATATTGATCTCGCTTGGAGAACTCAGTATGTAGGTGTGTTTGAACTAGAATGGGACGGAGTAACTTTTTATTTCATTGATAATGAATTCTATTTCGGTGGTCCAAAGCCTTATAGTTGGATCCATGAAGATATTGAAAAATTTGCCTTCTTTAGTAAGGCAGCTCTTTCTGCAATTCCAGTAATCGGATTTAATCCAGATATTATTCACTGTCATGATTGGCAGACAGGTTTAATTCCTGTTTATTTAAAAGAACGTTTCTCACAGGGTGAGTTCTATTCAGGTGTTAAATCAATTATGACAATTCATAACCTTAAGTTCCAGGGTATCTGGGATTTAAAGAAGGTAAAGGATATAACAGGACTTCCTGATGAATATTTTGCTCCAGATAAGTTAGAGGCTTATGATGATGCTAATTATTTAAAGGGTGGTATTGTTTATGCCGATAGAGTTACAACAGTTTCTGAAACATATGCCCAGGAAATTAAGACACCATTCTATGGTGAGAATCTAGACGGACTTATGAATGCTAGATCTAATTGCCTAAGTGGTATTGTAAATGGTATCGACTACGAAACATACAATCCAGAAACTGATACTAACTTAGCTGCTAATTATAATCAGATTACTTTCCGTAAGGAAAAGTGGAAGAATAAGGTAGCACTTCAAAGGGAACTTGGCTTAAAGGAAGATAAGTCAAAGTTTATGATTGGTATTGTATCAAGACTTACAGATCAGAAGGGTCTTGATTTAATTGCCTATGTTATGGATGAGCTATGTAGTGAAGACGTTCAGTTAGTAGTACTTGGTACCGGTGAAGAACGTTACGAGAACATGTTTAGACATTTCGATTGGAAATATAATGACAGAGTTTCAGCTAATATTTACTATTCAGAAGCAATGTCACATAAGATTTATGCGGCTTGTGATGCATTTCTTATGCCATCACTCTTTGAGCCATGTGGCTTAAGCCAGTTAATGGCCCTAAGATACGGAACAGTACCTATTGTTCGTGAAACAGGTGGTCTAAAGGATACAGTTGAGGCTTATAATGAATATGAAAGCAAGGGAACAGGCTTCTCCTTTGCAAACTATAACGCTCATGAAATGCTTGGCATTGTAAACTACGCAAAGGACGTTTACTACAACCACAAGAGAGAGTGGAATAAGATTGTAGATAGAGGCATGAATGCAGACTTCTCTTGGAAGACATCTGCTAAGAAGTATGAAGAGTTATATAGATCTTTATACTAATTGCTTTTGTAATTCCTATTACAATTAATTTTAGAATTTATTTTTGTTTTATTCATCTAGTCAAATTAATTTGGCTAGATGAATAAAATGTTTTTTGAACGCAGTGTAAGCAATCCCCGCTTCAAAAGCGTAAGCTTTAAGCGGGGGTATAAAGCTTACTAGTGTCAGAAGGGGTTAAAGCCCCTTCTGACAGGTGGCACAAAGTGCCACTGCGTTCATGAGGAAGTAGCGAAGCGGATTCCGAATGTCCGCTTTACAATATTAGATGTCTTTTATCTTCAAAAAATAGATAGTTGAAAGTTAGAATTGTTCTGAATTAGCCTTGATTTTAGTGCAAAGTTATGATATTCTAATTAAGCGCGCGGATGTGGCGGAATGGCAGACGCAGCAGACTCAAAATCTGCCGGTGGTGACATCGTGCGGGTTCAAGTCCCGCCATCCGCATTAACTTAACCACTTAAGTCAGTTGGCTTAGGTGGTTTTTTTAATTTAGTCGGAGAAATCCTAAGCAGGGATAAAAAGGAGTCTTATATGAAATGTAAAGATTTTCAAAATCAATTCGAAGACTTTGATAAATCAAGATTATCATTTAAAATGAATGAGGATTTTATTAATCATCTAAAAACTTGTCCCGATTGTAGGGAAGAGCTTGAGATATATTACATTGTTAAATATGGATTATCCGATGATGATATAATAGATAATCAGATGAGATCAAAGGAAGAGTTTGCCAACAGGCACGCTTTTCAAAAGCTCTTCGATTCTCTTGATTTTGCAGGTATAGTAGACTTGAAATTAAAGCTTGAAGAGCAAAAACAAGAAAGAATAAAGAAACGCAGAAAGCTTAATCGATATTTCCTAATGACAGTTAATATGCTTATGCTTTTAACTTGTATAATCTGGTTTATCATAAACTATTTGTAATTAATTGGAGGAAAAATGAGAAAGAAGATTGTATTAATAGATGGTCACAGTATCTTAAATAGAGCCTTTTATGGCATACCTGACCTAACAAACAGCGAAGGAATCCACACTAATGCCATGTATGGATTTCTTAATATCATGTTTAAGTTCCTTGATGAGGAAAAGCCTGACTACTTAACTGTAGCTTTCGACTTGCCTGTCCCTACCTTTAGACATGTAATGTATAAGGAATATAAGGGCACAAGAAAGGCCGCAGCACCAGAGTTTAAGCAGCAGGTGCCCCTTATGCAGGACCTACTTAGAAGCATGAATATTAATGTTGTAACTTGCGAAGGCTTTGAAGCAGATGACATTATTGGAACTATTGCAAAGACAAGCGCAAGAGACGGACTTGATGTAGTAATCGTCTCTGGTGATAGAGATTTACTCCAGCTTTGCGAGGAGCATATTAAGATTAGAATTCCAAAAACTAAGAAGGGCGGCACTGAGGTTGAAGATTATTTACCTGAAAATGTTTTCGAGACCTACGGCGTTACACCTCTTGAATTTATTGATGTTAAGGCCTTAATGGGCGATACATCTGATAATATTCCTGGTGCTCCTGGTATTGGTGAGAAGACAGCCACTAAGCTTATTGCCCAGTATAAGTCTATGGAAAATGTATTTGAGCATTTAGATGAACTAAAGCCAAAGCAGAAGGAAAATATTGGAAATAACATTGAAGTTTTAAGACAAAGTAAAGTCTTAGTTACAATTAAAACAGATGTAGACCTTGGCTTTAAATTAGAGTCAGCAGGCCTTGATGATATGTTTAATGCAGATTCTTATGAATTATTTAAGCGTTATAACTTTAAGAATATGTTATCTAAATTTGATAAGGACATGCCTCAAAAAGAACTTGAAGTTTACGATAATTTCAAGGAAGTTACTGAATTTAGCGAGGTGGAAAACATTTTTAATAAAGTAAAGGAAATGGTAGAGAGCAGCAAGCAAATCGGTTTGGCAGTACTTGCAGAGGAAAGTTTATCAGGCATTGCCCTTAGTCTCTCAGATGAGGAGATTTACTATATTCCATGCACTGGTTTTGTGAATGAAAACTACCTTGTAACAAGACTTCGTGAGGCAATTAAGCTAGCAGATGGCAGATTAATTGTTACTTCAGGCTTGAAATCTGTTTTGAAATTTTTGGACACAACAAGTCTTTATGAATACTCAGATGTCCCTGAAAATGCATTCCTTGACGTATCTGTTGGAGAATATTTACTTGCACCAAACAATGAAAGCTACGACTATGTAGCCCTTGCAAGAACTTATATGGACACTAACCTGCCAGCAAGAGCTGAGTTAATTGGTAAGGACAACTTAGAAAAGGCTAGCCAGACTAATAATGAGAATCTAGTTAAGTACGCTTGCCTACAGTCATACATTTACTTAAAGGTTGCCAATAATATCCTTGATAATTTGAAAAAAATGGACATGTATGACTTATTTATTAATATGGAAATGCCACTGATCTTTGTTTTATACGAAATGGAAAAGCAGGGCGTAAGAGTAGATAAACAGGAATTAATTGACTACTCAGCAGTTCTTGCAGAAAGAATAGAAGACCTTGAGGCAAGCATCTATAAGGCTGCAGGAGAGGAATTTAATATTAATTCTCCAAAGCAGTTAGGTGTTATTCTTTTTGAAAAGCTTGGCATGCCTGTAAAGAAGAAGACAAAGAGTGGTTATTCAACTGCCTCTGATGTCTTAGAAGAGTTAGCAGTGGATTATCCAATTGTTAATGATATCCTAGAATACAGACAGTTAGCTAAGTTAAAGTCAACTTATGCTGACGGTTTAACAGAATATATAGGAGAGGATGGTAGAATTCATTCAAACTTCAACCAGACAATTACAGCTACTGGAAGAATCAGCTCTACTAATCCAAACCTACAAAACATTCCAATTAGAATGGAAATGGGTAAGTTATTTAGAAAGGTATTTATTCCAAGAGAAGGCTTTAGCTTTATTGATGCGGATTACTCACAGATTGAGCTTAGAATCCTTGCTCATATGTCAGGGGATGAAAAGCTTATTGAAAGCTACAATTCAGACGTAGATATTCATAGAGCTACTGCATCTCACGTATTTAACACACCGCTTGAAGATGTAACTGACCTTCAAAGAAGAAATGCCAAGGCCGTAAACTTTGGTATTATCTATGGAATTAGCTCCTTTGGTTTAAGTAAAGACTTAAGTATTTCAAAAAAAGAAGCTAAGCAGTATATCGATCAGTACTTTGAAAGCTACCCATCTATTAAGGACTTTATTGATGGCTTAGTTGAGAATGCTAAGGAAAATGGATACTCAATCACTATGTTTAACAGACGTAGACCTATTCCTGAATTAAAGGCATCTGACTTTAAGCAAAAAAAATTCGGTGAAAGAATCGCCATGAACGCTCCAATTCAGGGAACTGCAGCAGATATTATTAAGATTGCCATGATTAGAGTTTATGATGAATTAAAGAAGGCAAATTTAAAGTCACACCTTGTTTTACAGGTTCACGATGAATTATTAGTAGAGGTTGCTAATGATGAAATCGAGAAGGTAAGAGAAATCATTGAAAAGGGCATGAAGGAAGCTGCTAAATTAAAGGTATCCCTTGAAATTGATTTAAATATTGGTAAAAACTGGCTTGAATGCCATTAATTAAAAGGAATAATATGAAAACAATAGGTATTACAGGAGGCGTGGGGGCTGGAAAGTCCCTCGTCCTTTCTCTTTTAAAGGAAATGACAAACTGCGAAATTATAATGGCAGATGATGTGGCAAAGTCCATGTATTTTAAGGGAAATAAGGCCTTTGAAGACTTAATAGAATTCTTTGGGGAAGAAATTCTAAATGAGACAAAAGATGCCATTGATACAAGTAAGCTCTCAAAGATTATTTATAATAATCCCAACAAGCGAATCCTTGTAAATAGCATAGTTCATCCCTTAACTAAGCAGGAGATTATAAAGAAAATCACTGAGCATAAGATTAAGGAAGACGTGGATTTTTGCTTTGTTGAGGCTGCCCTTTTGCTAGAAGATCACTATGATGTATTTTGTGACGAGACTTGGTACATTTTCGCAAGTAAAGAAACAAGAAGGCATAGATTAAGAGAGAGTCGTGGCTACTCAGATGAGAAAATCGACAAAATCTTTGAGGCCCAGCTCTCAGAAGAAGACTTTAAAAATAGAACAGACCATACAATAGACAATGATACAAGTATAGAGAATATTAAAGGAAAACTTGCTAGTTTGCTAAATTTATGATATATTAAAAATAATTTAAACGTGAATTTAATATACTAGTTGACCTTACTTTATATTTAGGGGGTATTTGGGATGGAAACACGAATTGGTCTAGACAGCCTTGTTTTCGGGTTGGACATCGGAACAAGAAATGTTGTAGGTGTGGTTGGTTGTGTAGAAAATGACATCTTTAAGGTTGTAGCTATGTCTGAGAGGGAGCATGAGAGCAGATCTATGCTTGATGGTCAGATTCATGACATCTACAAGGTTGGAGAGAAAATCCTTGAGGTTAAAAACGACTTAGAGGCTCAACTTGACACTAAACTTAAGGATGTGTGTATTGCTGCGGCTGGTCGAGTATTAAAGACTATTAATACAAAGGGCATAATGGAATTTGATGAGGAAACAAGAATCACTAAGGATCACGTTTTCTCTATGGAATTACAGGCCATTGAAAATGCACATAAAAAGGTAAACGAAGAGGATACCGAAGCGAAATTCTTTTGCGTAGGTCATTCCGCTGTAAGATATCTTCTTAATGGCTTTGAAATTAGCAATCTTGAAGGCCATAAGGCAAAGAAGATAGAAGTAGATTTAATTGCTACATTTTTACCAGAAGAAGTTGTAGATAGCTTGTATATGGCTGTGGAGCACGCTGACCTAAAGGTGGCTAGCCTTACTCTAGAACCTATTGCAGCTATTAATATTGCAGTACCAGAAAACTTTAGACTGCTTAATCTAGGTTTGGTGGATGTGGGAGCTGGAACTTCCGATATTTGCCTAACTAAGGATGGCAGCATTATTGCCTTTGGCATGATTCCTGTGGCAGGAGATGAAATCACTG
>NZ_JAEEVD010000076.1:0-7467 GCF_016290755.1 Lachnospira sp. | reverse complement strand
ATCTCAACCTTCTCACTCATGAACGCAGTGGCACTTTGTGCCACCTGTCAGAAGGGGCTTTAACCCCTTCTGACACTAGTAAGCTTTATACCCCCGCTTAAAGCTTACGCTTTTGAAGCGGGGGATTGCTTACACTGCGTTACAAAATAGCTTTCTCATTAGTTATTATTCGTTAATCAATGATTCGTTAAATTCAAACTCTGTATCTAGGCTAATGGACTCTCTAAAGGAAATTGAGGAGTCACCATTAACTAGAATTCTTACTGCGTCGATGCCCTCTAAACTACAAAGAGAATTTGTAATTGAGTAAATTGGAATTTCACTTGTAACATTTACCATTTCATCAACAAATTCGCTTGAAAGGTTAAGATAGCAAATTCCATCGATTACAGATACGCTAAGGACTCTCACATCACTTGGAAGGGTTCTATAAAAACCTGCCTGGGTTGGACCCTTTATTAAAGTCTCAATCACTAGCTTTTCTGCCGAAACATTGCTGCTATGAGAAAGAGTTCTATTGTATCTAATTAACTTGTCCCCGGATTTTGTTGCAAAATAAAGGGTAACATTAGTCCACTCAACGGAATCATCGCCGTTATTGGCATCATCTACAAAGTCAGAGGCTGTCATTACCCCAACTTCTTTATTATTCTTTACAAGATCCTCGCCATCTACATTAAATTCCACGTATTCAATGTCCTTTAGCTGAGTAATTTCCTTAACCATTGCAGCTCTATATAAAACTTCCGTATAGGAATCCATTTGATAATAACTACTATCAAAATCAAGTAAGCAATAGTCGTTTGAAATTGAAACTGTAGGATCTGTTACATAATCTGGCTTAATAACACATTCCTTCTTGTCACTGCTTTTAGTGCCCATGCAATTAATTAAAGCCTTGATTATTTCTTCATTCGAGTCAGTCTTTAACTTTGTTTCCTTCTTTATAAGTTCTACGCAACTTGTATTAGTATAATAATAAAAATAGCTGCTGCCACTAGTCTGACAAGCCACTAAATTTATTAACATAGTTGCGATTAAAATCATACCAGTTATCTTTTTCATATTGTCCCCTATCATTTAACTTCTTTTACATAGTTAATTGGAACTCTAATGGTAAATACTGTTCCCACGTCTTCTTCACTATGTAACTTAATTGTTCCATGATGCATAAGAATAATATTTTTGACAATTGATAGACCAAGTCCTGTACCACCTGTCTGTCTTGATCTAGCCTTATCGACTCTATAAAATCTATCAAACACCTTGTCTTGGCTCTCCTTTGGAATTCCCATACCTGAATCCTCCACCTTTATATAGAAGTATTGGTGATCGGCGTTAAGGGAAACATGAACCCAGCCATTACTCTCATTATATTTAATAGCATTCTCTACTAAATTCGTAATAACTCTAGTCATCTTCACTTCATCAATGTTGGCAATTACTGGTCTAAAGCTTTCAAATAAGACGTCAATATTCTTCTTTTTAGCAATAGGCTGAAGTCTTCTTAAAACTAGCTCTAACATTTCATTCATGTTAACTGCTGTAATATTAAGTGCTGAAGCTGACTTATCCATTCTAACTAGTGCTAATAAATCATCAATAATCTTACTTTCTCTATCAATCTCAGTAACAATATCCGCCATAAATTCCTTATAAACTTCAATTGGGAAATCCTCTCCTGTATTAAGAGAATCCGCTAAAACCTTGATTGAAGTAATAGGTGTCTTTAATTCATGAGATACATTTGACACAAACTCACTCCTTGAATCATCCACCTTACTAGCCGCATCCAAAATCTTATTAAAATCACTAGCAAATCTTTTATATTCTGTTAATTTGCCCTCTGGCAAACGTCTATCTGTATGACCTTGAGCAATATCTGCCACAAGATCTAACTTTTTATTTAGCTTTTTATAAATCAAATGGAAGTTAATAAATAAAATCACAAGCATAACAGTTACAAGAATAATATGAAGAGCAAAATCAATGTCATCCACATATTCAAATACATCTGCAACCTCTGATTCATCTAGGTCACCTATTAAAACCGCAATTAATTCATCACTAGAATTATAGACAGGAGTGGCTGTTTCTACCTTGCCGTTCTCCTTGTCAAATTCCGATATTGTCTTTTCATTTTGAAAAATCTGAAGAATCTTAGAATTAATCAAAGTCTTAGAAGTATCCGTTCCATAGGTATCCCAAGTAACTTCTAAGTTAGAATTTACAAGTCTAAGTCTAACATTTCCAATGGCTGAAGCTACATTAAGCCTATTATTCATACCACTTTCAACTGCATCTTCTAAACTAGCATAATTAGAGTATTCCGCCGCTGCAATTACTGTAGTATTCTGCAGGTTGGAAATATATTTATCTACCAAAGCATCATAATATGCCTTATCAATTACAAAAGTAGCCAAAAATAGGGTTCCGCAAGAAATAAGGCTTATGAAAATGTATTCGATAACCGACAATCGTTTAAAAAAGGCAACTAACCTTTTCCTTATTTTTGTAATACTTATTTTCTTTCTTTTTCTTCTTATCTTCACCATATATATACCACTTACTATTAGACATTAAAATAATAACCCACGCCCCACTTTGTATGTACATACTGTGGATCTGATGGATTCTTTTCAATCTTTTCTCTTAGTCTTCTAACATGGACATCTACAGTTCTTGCATCTCCTGGGTAATCACTTCCCCAAACCTTCTTTAATAGGCTATCACGGGAGTAAACCTTAGTTGGGTTTGAAGCAAGAATTTCAAGTAAATCAAACTCCTTAGCAGTAAGATAGATTTCCTTATTCTCAATAAAGAGATTACGTCCATCAATATCAATCTTCATATCTCCTGCAGTAATAAGGTTTGACTTTTTCTCTTCCTGGCTCTTAGACTTATTTCTTCTAAGAATAGCCTTCATTCTAGCCTTAACCTCTAATATATTAAAAGGCTTTGTTATATAATCATCAGCCCCGTATTCAAGACCTAAAATCTTATCCATGTCATTGCCCTTAGCTGTTAACATAATAATTGGTACATCTGAAAATTCACGTATCTGCTGACAAACTTCAAGTCCATCCATCTTCGGAAGCATAATATCAAGTAAAATAATATCGTAATTATTCTCTTTGGCTAAATTAAGCGCTTCTTCCCCGTCATAAGCCACATCAACAGTCTTATAATCCTGAAGAAGACTAAACTTTAATCCCTTTACAATCAACTTTTCATCATCTACTACTAAAACCTTGTCAGCCATACCAAATCTCCTACTATTTTATTTTAAACACAAATAAAATCTTTGATTTTATCAAACGCTTGCTCTTTAATCCCAGATATATTCTTAATATCCTCAATAGATTTAAAGGCGCCCTTTTCCTTTCTATAAGAAATAATCGCCTCAGCCTTTGATTCTCCAATGCCTTTAAGAGTCATAAGTTCTTCTTTAGTTGCGCTATTAATGTTCACCTTCTTAGTTTTTTCATTAGAAAAACCATTAGATGATTCACCCGTCTCACTAAAAGAATACTCTGACCCTTCTTCATTAATATTAGGAATATATATCTTTAATCCATCAGATAGCTTATCTGCTAGATTTAAATTCGTTAAATTTGAGCCTTCAAGAGCACCGCCTGCTAAATTAATAGCGTCAATCACTCTATCGCCGTTATTACATTCATAAACCCCAGGATTTTGCACCTCCCCACAGACGTATACGTAAATCTTACTAGTCTCCTCTGTCTGTGTTTGAGAAAATGTTACAAATTCCGTGCTTTCCTCTACATCGTTTTGAATGTCATTATTATTTATGTTTAATTTATCAAAATCCCTGCTAAAAATGTAAATTATTCCAAGGACAACTATCACAATGCCCATAATTACATATCTTAGCCAATATCTATATTTATTATATATTTTTAAAAGTTTCATTTATACGCTCCTTTAATTTACATAAAGGTCCCTCTGCGTACAAATAATATTTTACAAAAATGTTACAAAATTTACAAGACAATATTACAGAATAATTTGTATATAATCCTTATATTTATTTACACTAATTGCTCTTTTTGTTAAAATAGTAAGAGTATTACAGTCGTTTAGGGGATTTTGACTTTAATACGTCTTTTTTTGATACATTTTTATAATCCCCAAATAAATTAAACGGGGGAAGTTTAAAGTGTTAGATATAAGTCATCTTAACTTAGGAAAAACAGAGAAAAACACTTTGAATCAAGAACATGATTCATCAAGAGAAACTAAATCTAATATAAAAACAAGAAAGAAAAAGCGATTTAGACTACTTGAAGAAAGCACAGGTCTTGTGCCTTCAGGAAATATAACTTACATTGTAGCTTTTGTATTGCCACTGATAATGTATATTGCTCTTTACTATATTAAAGAGATTTATCCCTTTGGCAATAATGTCTACTTAAGATCAGATTGTTATCATCAATATGCCCCATTCTTCTCAGAACTATGGGAAAAGATTAAATCTGGTGACTCTTTGTGGTATTCCTGGGATATTGGTATGGGAACTAACTTCATATCCTTATTTGCTTACTATTTAGCAAGCCCAGTGAATTTTATTATTGCATTTTTCCCACAAAAATTCATACCAGTTGTAATGGACTACATTATTGCAACAAAGCTTTCAATAGCCAGCCTTGCAATTGTTTTCTACATTTCCAAGCACTTTAACACTAAGAAATTAAGCATTGTACCTTTCGGTATTTTCTATGCTTTTAGTGGATTTTTAGCAGCTTATAGCTGGAATATTATGTGGCTTGATTGCATCATTTTATTTCCACTAATCATTCTTGGTCTTGAAAGATTGGTAAATCAAAATAAGGGCATTTTCTACTGTATTATGCTTGGCCTTTGCATTTACACAAACTACTACATTTCCATTATGGTTTGTATTAGCGTGGTTTTATACTTTATCGTGCTCATTATTTGTTACGAGGGCGAGAAGTCATTTTATGCATATTTTAAGAAAATGTATAGCTTTGCCTTCTATTCTCTCCTAGCCGGAGGACTAGCAGCAATTCTACTCCTTCCTGAGATTTATACATTTTCCTTATCCGCTTCAAGTAATTCGACCTTCCCATCAACTTGGTCAAACTACTTTAGCATAATCAAGGAATTTACAAGACATTTAATTAATATTCCAGTGCACACAGCCCTAGAACATCATCCTAATATTTACTGCGGAGTGGCAATCCTTATTTTACTTCCACTCTACGTTATTTCAAAACAGGTTAAGCCTAAGGAAAAGATCACAAAGATGGCCCTATTACTCATCTTTTTAATTTCCTTTAACCTAAATATTCCAAACTACATTTGGCATGGTTTCCACTATCCAAACAGTTTGCCAGCACGTCAGTCCTTTATTTACATTTTCTTTGTATTAATTATTTGCTTTGAGGCCTTTAAAAATATAAAGAACTTCACTAATAAAGAACTTGCCCTTGCTTTCTGGATAAGTATGGGCTTCCTAGTAATTGTTGAGCAGCTCTTTGTATCCGATGAAACCTATGATTTTAAGACAGTTTATATAAGTGGCGCCTTTATTTTACTCTACGCCCTTTTAATCTATCTAAAGCGAAACAAGAAGTTTAAGAGCCCGATTTTACTAATTGCTTGCTATTCCCTTTGTATCATTGAGGCAACTATAAACATGGATAATACAGGCCTTGGCACAACATCCCTTTCATCTTATCAGATTGATTTTGATGCTGTTGAAAATGTTACAGAAGAAGTTGCAAGTCAAGATGATACATTTTACAGAATGGACAAGGTGGTTGGTGCTAGAACTAAAAACGATGGTGCTTGGCATAATTACCATTCCATCTCAAACTTCTCTTCCACAAGTAATGCTGGAATGTCAAAGCTCTTTGGCTTCCTTGGAATTGAAAGTTCCACAAACGCTTATGGTTACAACGGTTCAACACTAGTTACTAACTCACTTTTCTCAGTTAAGTACCTAATTAGCAATAAGATTCTAAACGAAGGACCTTTGATTAGCTATGTAACTGGCAACAACGGTGAGTTCATTTATAAGAATGAAAATGTACTTCCTGTAGGATACTTAATTCCATCCGACGCAGAGGATAACTGGAATCCTACTAAGTCAAGCGATGGCATTGTTAATACTAATAGCTTAGTTGAGAGCTTAACTGGAATTTCAAACGTATTTACACTTACATATGAATACGGCAATGATAATTGGGTTTATTTTAATCCTGTAAAGGACGGACACCTTTACCTAATTACTAAGAATTCCGCTTGCTCATCAATACATGTAACAATTAATGATTCAACAACAAGAGATTTTACCAATATTAAGACAGGTACAATCCTTGATTTAGGCTACTACACAACTGAGGATGACATTGAGATTGAATCTGATGCTTCTATGGGCCTTGTGGTTTATACTCTTGAAGAGAGACGCTATGTATCAGCTATGGAGCAGCTAAATGAGTCAGGACTAAATGTCACAGACTATTCAAGCACAAGCATTGAAGGCACTATTGATGCTAGCGAAGATGGAAATATCCTCTTCTCAATTCCATACGATGATGGCTGGACAGTTTACATTGATGGCAAGAAGGTAGAAACAAGCGCCTTTAAGGATGCTCTACTTATGGTAAGCGTATCTGAGGGCTCACATACAGTAAGCCTTAAATACACACCAGTTAATTCAATCCTAGGAATTGTGGTAAGCATTATAAGTATTATCATTTTGATTGTTCTCTATATTATTTCAAAAAAGATTAGAAAAAAAGAGATCAAATTAGATAAGCTACCAGTATTCTTACAATCAATCATCCTAGGTGAAGATGTTAAGAAAAAGCTTATTAAAGAAAAGCTTCGTGAAGAAATCATTATTGATAATGAGGACAACGACAGCATCATAATCGATGACATTCCAGAGGAAGAATTCTTTGAAGAGTACTTCGAAGATGATCCGGATTCTGTAAAAGAGTTAGAGATATTAGATGGTGTTGAAAATGAAAACAAAGCCGTTTCTTCAAACAAAGATAAAGGAAACAAAGTTGAAGACAAGGTCGAAGACGAGGTTGAAGATAAGGTTGAAAATAAGGTTGATAAAATTGTAAGTCCAGATGATTTAGATTCACTTGATGATTTTGATAACATTTAACTCAGTCAGGGCACAAGCTCTGACTGAGTTAAACGCTCCGCGAGGATGCGCACGGATTCGGGTCTGCTTCAGCAGACCCGAATCCGGCGCTAGACTTACGAGCGAGTCTTGACTCTAGAAATCTAAATTGGTAAATTAAATACAAAAATTAAAGGGATGCCCTAGGGCATCCCTTTAGTTTTAGTAAAGCGGACATTCGGAATCCGCTTCGCTACTTCCTCATGAACGCAGTGGCACTTTGTGCCACCTGTCAGAAGGGGCTTTAACCCCTTCTGACACTAGTAAGCTTTATACCCCCGCTT
>NZ_JAEEVD010000029.1:0-31018 GCF_016290755.1 Lachnospira sp. | reverse complement strand
CTCTTATACCGCCTCTTGCGTTATTTGCGTCTTTTACTCCTCCTGTTGATGTAATTAATCCTCCATATATATTTAATGGATAATTTGTTGCACTTTCATCTGACCAATTCATAATTCCAAAATAATCACTTGTACATGTTATATTAAGTCTTCCATTGCCTTTATCTTGTCCATAAATATTTAACACTGCACCTAATACAAGTCCAATGCCACTTGTATTTCCCGATACAATATCTAATTTAGTATCATCAGCAAGAATTAGATTGACTGTACCATTAACTGTTATATCAGCATTAATCGTAGTCTCTCCTTCAGTAATATACCAGGTTTCTTTCTCTTTCTCACCTATCTCTCTTGTTTTGTCAGTTATCTTATTAATCACAATATCATTGGATAAACTAGCTTTTTTTAGTGATTTAGATTCAGAATCCCAATCCATATAAGTAACCACTTCTGTTGCCTTAGTTTGAATAGTTGGCACAATTAGTAAACTTACTAACATAACTGCCATAATGCTGCATATGATTTTCTTACAATTATGATTAAACTTCATATAGCCCTCCTATTTTTTCACGTATTATTATAAGAACAATATAATACCAAAAGAAAATATAGTAAAGCATCAGTTTAAATTTCACTGTAATCTCCTAAAGTATGTAATTTTTAAGCATAAAAGGCTTGATGAAAGTTTCTACTAGAGCGGCCATTATTATATAGCCTCCAATCTGACCATATCTTTATCTAGCAACTCCATTCTATAATTTGAGAACTTTTGTAATTTTTCATCCCTTGAATGAGTTGAAAAGATTATAATACCATTATTCTTTTCATTATATTCCTCTAGAAATTTCAAAAGATTAATAACAGATTTTTCATCCAAATTAACAAAAGGTTCGTCAAAAAGAATCAACTTCGGCTTTGTCAATAAACTTGTTATAATCTGTATTTTTTGTTTTGTACCTAATGATAAATTCTTGATATACATATCTTTGTATTCTACTACTCCTAAGATATCTATCAGTTCATCTAACAATTCATCAGCTAATACTTCACTGTCAGATAGATTCTTTATTAAACTTATATGTTCCATTAAGCTAAGATGAGAATATAAAAAATCACTGTTATTAATTAAAACAACCTTTTTTATAAACTCGTTATAATCATTTTCAAGGCTGATACCATTATATGTAATTCTACCTTCGTATTTTATTTGTCCACTTATAATTTTTAGTAGTGTCGTCTTCCCTTGTCCATTTTTTCCAAAAAGCGAAACTATGGCTTTTTGAGGTATACTAAATGATATTGTATTAAACACTTCTCTATCAGCATATTTTTTGTATAAATTATTGACACTCAACATTTTCTATCTTCCATTCTTTTTTTTACTTGTAGTTATTTGCGTAGCAAATCACTACTTGTGTGCGAGCCGCGGCTAAGCCGCATCTAATGCAAGCACTTCCTTATTACTATGTAAGCTAGTAAAAAACAGCTATAACCACTTATGTAAAATAAAAAAGATGCAATATCACCTTTTAGCTTATAACTAACAAGCCAATAACTAATAATAATTACAGGTAATCCCATAATAATATAATCTTCAAAAAAATCTTTAAGGATATTTGTATCCAAGTCATCTTTAATCTCGTCTAAATCTGCAATCATAGGATTGTACATTCTAGACGTGCAAATCATTAACGAACATGTATATATAATAAACGTGATAGCGCTAACCAACAGACTAATCCATTCAAATCTACCTGCTATTATTACGCTAACAGCCAAGATTATTACATCAATACAAGACTCACTTAGCAAGAATAAAAATGTTGACTTAATATACTTATTTCTTACTCTAAACTTATTTATAAAATAAAAATTCGTAATTCTCATATCTTGGCTTGTAATAATATCTTTGTAATAATATGACACATATACGTTAGTAATTGTTGCAACTAGCGATGCAGATATTATGTAAACATAGTTTCTATCAACACCTATAAAACTAATTCCAACAATTATTAATCCTATAATTACCGTTATTATTTTTTTGTTTACTCTAAAGAAACTACTATTATATTCATAATACGTTTTTCTTTTTAGCAACTTATAAAATTCACTTTTTTTCTCAACTGTTATACTAATGGTAGTATCTTTTTCTTGCACCAAATCTCTGTTATCGTTTTTTAGCACTAAAGCGATCATGTCTATTTTTTTATAAAGCTTAAGTAAAACAAAAGAGATTATGAGATTTATTGATAACGATATTAGTGTTATTGCTATTCTTACCAATATATGACATCTTAAAACAAAGAATATTGCTATCCCACTTATAACTATGTATAGCCATATGTTTTTTGTTAAAAAACGACATACTATATTTTTTCTTTTTCTTTTACTTATATTCACCTTTGTGAGAAAGAATCTCAACTCTAGAAAAAATTCTGTTACTTCGTTATTATCAAAGTTATATACAATAAATAAATTTGTAACAGCACATATAATACAAATTTCAAGGATTTCATAGTTTATAAAATGTGTGATTATTAAACACAATATTGCTAAAAAACCATATTGTAGGACTTCTGTTAAAATATATAAATAGTAAAAAAAAGACACAATATACCTTTTATCTTCATCGACAAAAATATTAATTAGCGGTTTAATTGTAAATGCTATTTTCTCCTCTAGACTTCTTTTTTTAATTAGTCTATGCAATCTAAGATATTCCTTCATATTAACTTAAAGCCCACGCAATCGCTACAATACCTAAAATGACAGTTGCAATACTAATAATCAAATTCAGTATTAGTGTCTGCTTCATTTTTTTATTATTATTTTCCATAATTTTCTCCTATATTCTATTAATCAACCAAAAACCTATACTAATCAAATATTCAATCATTACGGTACACGAAACAGTGATTACATACTTTGATTTAAATCTATTCCTATAGATAGCAAAATACATCAATATTCCTTTTATAACAATTGATAATGGAATTACATTAATAAGCTTAATTGTGCTTATCCTATAATCCCCTATTATTGTCAAAACCAGAAAATTGATTACAACTATCAGAAAATCAACCACAAGTATTTTGAATGCATTTTCCTTCATTGATATTTTATTATCTACAATTATATTGTTTATCACTACAAGAAGAAATAAATCTATAATAACCATAATAAGCAAAAGAATTGTCTGTATTATACAAACTGTGATTATGATAAAGAGATTATTATTGTTTATTATATCTTTATAGTCACTATTGCTATTTAGAACATTTCCAAAATTAAATGCAGATATCAATGCATTGATAATCAATATAATTAATATACTCATAATTTTTCGACTTTTGTTCATATATACTCCTTAAAGATAATAGGTACCAGGACTGGTGCCTCTTATGTGATTATTGATATTGAAACTTCAATTAGTCTTTAGCTTTTTTTATTTCGAAATATGATATTATTATATGTGAAATTTAAAAATATTCAATAGTTCGAGTGTCTTATTTTTTTCATACATATTCTAATTAGTTTACTAAAAACATAGTACTTTTTATATATAAAACATATAACTCACCAAAATAGTTTCCTTTTCTATATAAATACTTAATCTACATTTAAACAAGTAAACAAATAATCAAACTTTGCATAAAAAATCCCCCTTAGCATGCTTTTTGTAAATACAAAATTGCAAACTAAGAGGGCAATATTAAGTTTCATTTAATGTACCAGTAGCTTTAAAGAGAATCTAAACTGATATTTCTCTACCCATACTTACTGAATATATAATTCTTTCTTTAACTTTAATTCCTGTAATCTGTTCTACTGCTTTGCCGTAGTAGTCAAGCTGAATCTTATAACGTTTCTTTAATTCATCAATGCCTGCTTTACCAAAGCGAACACGGTCTGTCTTATAGTCTACGATTATTATACCATCATCTTCTATAATAAACATATCTATAATACCCTGAACTAGCTGTCCATCTACATCAAAGACGAAGGGCTGCTCTCTTCTTAATTTACCAAGACTGCTTGCCCTAGTTGCTAACTTACCCACTTCTGATTTTGTAAATTTATAGATGTCCTCTGGCTTTATGCAATCATATTGTTGCTTAGTTATCTTCTCATCCATAAGCATCTTATGAATATTATCCTTTATGTCATCTAGAGTCTCAACCTTACTATAATCAAGGCATTCAAATATTCTATGATAAGCACTACCTCGCTCATTACCCACAAGTTCATCCACTGTATTCTTAATAAACTTAGGGATATGCTTATTCTCGTATTCCTTAGTTAGTTCTGTTTCTTGACTTTCTAGATTATCCTTAGATTCTAGGCTTTTCTGTATCTCCATACTAGAAGCTTCCATAGAATCCTCCTTATCTTCTTCCTGATCCTTGTAGTCTTCCTTTATTATAGACATGGCTTCACTATCAAAGTCAGCATCTGCCTGCATCTTCTTAAGAGCTGATACTGTAACTTTAACTGGACGCTCTGCCTTAGGGTCAATTACATAATCTGGAAGTGGTGGTAGGCTTCCTTTTTTAAAATCTTCCTTAGTCATGGTTGTTTCAACCACTTCAACTGACTGTGCTTCCTTTACCACATCTGCTGCCGGTAATATATCAATTTGGAAGTCTCCTGTTTGTCGTTCCTTAGGAAGTAGCGCAACTGGAAGTACCATAGCTAAGAAGCTATTATGTTTATTAAGCTGCATATAACTAAAACCATTGGCGTTATTAACTAATGTTGCATCACTTGTTGCTGTTTCAATTAGCTTATTAGCATCATCAACAGCTGAAACCATTATTAATTTCTCTCTTGCACGAGTCATTGCAACATAAAGTACTCTTTGTTCCTCAGCTCTTGCTTCCCTATCAATTCTATTCTTAATGGCTCCCTTTACTATTGTGCTTGTCTTAGTTCTTGTATCTAAGTCTATATAATCCATTCCCATACCAAGATTGGAATCAAGAATTAGAGTTCCTTTAGAGTCTTGTAAGTTGTATTGCTTATTAACTCCAGCCATAATAACGATTGGAAATTCTAGGCCTTTACTCTTATGAATTGTCATAATTCGAACTAAATCTTCATTCTCAGAAAGAGTTGATGCCTCTTCAAAATCAATGTCGAATTTTTTCAAGCGCTCTATATAGCGTAAGAAATTAAACAAGCCTGTGTAACTTGTCTTACTATAAGCTGCAGCCTTATCAAGGAATATTTCCAAATTCAACTGACGCCTCTTACCTGCTGGCATTGTACCAACATAGTCATAATAACCAGAATTATAAATAATATCCCACAATAGGTCATATACATTTAAAAGATTAGACTTCTTACGATAATCATTTAATTCAGTTAAAAAGACACTTATCTTATTAGCTAGTTGTCTTATTTCTTCTAGGCTAATAGCCTCAAAGTCCTCATCTAATACTCCATCAACTTCCTCGACAATTGCAAGCATCTCATGATAAAGATTAGGATGCTCAAGACAATTTTCTTTCTTTAAATAGCGGCCAAGAACTCTTATA
Organism: Lachnospira sp.; assembly: GCF_016290755.1. Lineage (NCBI taxonomy): Bacteria > Bacillati > Bacillota > Clostridia > Lachnospirales > Lachnospiraceae > Lachnospira > Lachnospira sp. Next base: position 25,475 of record NZ_JAEEVD010000029.1, on the reverse strand, counting down.
TTTACCAAATCTTCTGAATTAAAGCCACCAAAGTATGATAAAAGCGAAGCCGATAAAGGTATTTCTTGCACCGGATTATCTACTATTGTAAGGAAACTAAGCAACACGCTAATTTCCCTAACATTAAAATAGCCCTCACTATAATCACTATAAGCGGGTATATTGTTATTCATAAGAATATTAACAAGTCTATCTGACCAACCCTTATTAGATCTTACAAGTACAACAATATCCCTATAACTTGCTCTTCTATAATCTCCAAGATCTGTATCAAACACATAGTTTTCCTCATTAACTATCTTTCTTACTAAGGAAACTATATGAAGTGCCTCTAATTCCTTATTGTTATAACTTCCTTCTTCATAGCTAGCTGACATATCTGCATCTAGGCTGTCATCATCATCAGATTCAATAAAATCCACACCCTTTCCATCAATTAGATGTATTTCGCATGGACTATTATCAAAGCTTGCATGACTACTAGTTTCTGGATAAGGAAATCCAGGGTTTAGGCTAACTTCACTTGTATAGGAAATGCCACAAAAGGCCTTATTAAACACGTTTAAGAATACATCATTAGTTGCAAAAAGTACTTCCTTTCTTGAACGGAAATTCATCTTTAACTCGATTTTCTTAAATTCATCTGAGTCGTATTTATAACTATCGTATTTTTCAATAAAAAGATCTGGACAAGCAAGCCTAAAGCGATAAATACTTTGCTTTACATCACCTACCATATACACATTATTAGGTTCGTTTAATCTAAGCTTTGATACTGCATTAAGAATAACTTCCTGTAACATATTAGAATCCTGATATTCATCAATCATGATATAATCAAAATTCTTAGCTAATTCATTGGCTGTATCCGTATAAACTATGTCCCCATCTTCCTTTTTTATAAGAATTGATAGGGCCATATGCTCCATATCATTAAAGTCAATAATTCCACGATCTTTCTTAACTGCGGCTAATCTTTCATTGTATTCCTTAGCTAGCTTTATTATAGTCCTTACATATGCGTAGCAATGCTTAACATCTGCTATTAGACCATCATAATCCCTAGAAAAAGTCTTCTTTAATTTCTCAATATATTTCTTATAATCATCCCTAGCATTCTTAACCTGGTTTTTTAAATCATCGTCTATATCAGGATTTGATCTAATTGAAGGCATTCTATCAAAGGAGATTCGTCCTAATTTTTCAATAAATTCCTTAAGATTACTACTTTCAAGTAGACTGTTCATTCCTGCTGCCTCAGCTTGCATAGTAGACTTGTATTTTTCTGGTCCCATTGGTCTATCGCAAATCTCAATCATGCCCTCATATAAATCGGCGTATCCCTCTAGGGATAATACAATGCTAGATAAACAGTCCTTTATTGCTGCATTGTCATCATCTGAATCAATGCTTTCATATACCTTTAGAACCTTGTCATACCACTCATCAATCCATGGATTAGATCTAGCAAGGTCATAGACCTTTTCAATTAGGTCATTAATCTTACTGTCATCCCTACCTGTAGCGTAAGCTTCCACTAGATTAAGGAAATCCTTATCCTGCTTTTCATAATATTCCTCTATTAAATCATCTAACACATCCGCTCCAAGAAGCTTAATTTCTCCCTGGTCTGCAGTTCTAAAACCTGGATCTAAGTCAATTTCTGAAAAATGATTTTTAATAATCCAAAGGCAAAAACTATCTATAGTTGTAATCTGAGCATTATTAAGTAAGGTCTGCTGTCTAAGTAAATTAGTATCAAGTGGATTCTCATCTAACTTAGCTTCAAGTGCCTTTCTAATTCTGTCCTTCATCTCACTTGCTGCTGCCTTAGTAAAAGTAACAACTACGAATTTATCAATATCAGTAACCGGCTCTGTTGTAATCATCTCTACAATACGTTCAACAAGTACGGCTGTCTTACCAGAACCAGCTGCAGCTGAAACAAGAATATTCTTATTACGTTCTTTAATTGCTAATAACTGATCTTTAGTCCAATTCTTACCCACGCTATTCCTCACCTTCCTCTTCGCTAATTTCCCCAAGTGTGGTCTTTATGTTATGCCATATAATCTTATCCTCTAGATTAGCAAGTCTTCTAAATCCTTTCTTTGATAAATCAGCACTAAATCCACAAATACTCTTATAAGAGCAGTAATCACAACCTGTTTTTTTACCCTTTATATATGGGTTTATCTCAATATTACCCTCTATAATTTCATTAGCCTTCCTTATATTCTCCTTAACAGTATAATTAGAAAGCATCTCCAACTGCCTTGTAGACATTACCTTACTAGCCTTAGCAAGAGTGCCGTCAGTTTTAAGCTTTATAGGAATAGATTTAGCTTCCTTCTTATCTGTCATATCCTCCATAAGATTATAAACATGTTCATTATCATTAACTAAGCCCTTCATCTTAAGTTCCTGCAACATAGCCTCATCTATTTCATCACTATCATCTGGATTAGCTTCAACAATAGGATTGTCCACATTCAAATAAAGAATACCTGCAGGCACATAATTCTTCTTGTGATATCTTCTTTTTTCAAGTTCAATAGCCTCTCTAAGATAAGTTATAAGCTGTATCTTAAGTCCATAATACATAGATAATAAGTCAAGATCTTGCTTACCTGACTTATAATCCACTACCCTAACATAGAGATTATCCTCATCTTCACAAATATCAACTCTATCAATCTTACCATTCATCTTAAAGCTAACATCCTTTGGCATAGATTCCACATCTGTTAAGAATTTAGCTTCTAACATATCAGGCTTAAATAATCCTGATTCAAGATGCTTTCCAATTGTCCAAACTGATCTGTCAATAATATCTGTCATTCGCTTAATTAGATATTCACTTCTCTTAGTATCTGTAAGTAAAGATTTAGCATTTTCATCAATTGCAACCTCCATCCCCTTCTTAACTAACTGCGCTCTCTCTTCATCACTTATATTAGAAAAAGACATCTTATTCTTAATAATTTCTGATGAAATGTGTTCTAGGGCTGAGTGAATAATTGTACCAAAGTCCTTAATTTCAAAAGAATATTCTTCTCTTTCCTGTAATCCTAGGCCATAACGAAGAAAATATGCATAGTGACATCTTTCATAATCTTCAAAGGATGTTACACTTCCCCTAAGTTCCTTGCCATATAAGCTTAAGGCCTTAGCTGCGGCTATTGTATCAATAATACCTTCATCATCAAAACTCAATTCAGATTTAGGAAATGTAAGATAAAAATCACCTATACTTTCATCTCCACCATAAATAACATCTAACTTAGGGTACAGCTTCTTAAGTGTTCGTATCATATATGATGGTAAAATTGACTTTCCTTCTGTATCCTTATTGGCATAGCTTATATAAAGCTTCTTAGCTGCCTTTGTTAGGAACAAATATAAATAATAACGCTGAACAAAAGCCTTCTCCTGATTAGTTGGAGATAGCTTTACATCCATACTTTCTAAGCTTCTTCTATCCGTTTCAGATAAAATACTTCTTGAATCTGATCTTGCAGGAACAAGTCCATCATTAACTCCAAGGAAAAATAAGACCTTAACATCATCAAGTCTTGTTCTATTAATATCACCAATTACAACACAGTCATTACTTGGTGGAATGAGACCAATTTTTATTTCTTCAAAGCCAGAATCAAGAATCTTAACATATTCTCCTAGGCTTACTTTCTCAGTTCCAAGTAGTTCCACTAGTTTATCAAAAAGATCCATTACCAAAGCATAAACCTTCTCAAATTCATCAGCTAAATCACTATCTGCGCCTAGGTTAATAATCTTCTCTTCACTGTTAAGCATACATAGGAAATCATAAAGGGCAAGGGTTAATTTATGTACATTTCCTTCAGCTTCCCTAAAATCTTCCTTTAATTTAGCAAGTGGTGTAACTATCCTTTTTCTTAGACTATTAAGCTTTTCAAGGTCTGTTTCGTTAATATGTCCTCTAAATTTCCTTGTCCAAGGATTCATCCATTTCTTATTACCTTTAATTCCAACAGCTCTAATGTAATTATCAATTAAATCAATATCATCAACTGAAAGATCAGTCATAGAAGTTCTCAAATAGCGCATAACCGCATCATAACTAAAGTTCTTAGTTACAATTTCCAGGGCAGCACGAATAAACTCAACTAAAGGATTAGATGTAACATGTCTCTTATAGTCAAGGAAATATGGTATGCTATTTTGTTCAAGGATATTAGCTGTAAGTTTTCCATATCTTTCCATATCAGAAGTAACTATAGCTATATCTGAATATCTAAATCCAGATAATCTAGTGAGCTTTAAAATCTCATTAGTTGCATAATGAATCTCATCCTTAGGATAATTGCCAGAATAAATAACTAAGTCATTAACATCTTCCTTATAACGTGTCCATTTTTTTCTAAAGAGGTTGGCCTCTAAAAAGGCTAATTCCTTATTCTCTTTAAATCTATAATTATCCTCTAGTTTAATATCCTCTAACATTTCAATATGCTCTTCATCACAAATCTTTCGTAGTTCAAAGGCACATTCCTTAGTCATAAAGAAAATATTCTCCATGCCAGTATCTACATTAGTCTTCTCTCTTACGTCTGCTGTAAGTGTTAAATAAATCATATCCGTAACTTCAAGAAGTATTCTAATTAGTCTATACTGCACTGGTGTAAAACCTGTAAAGCCATCTAAAACAATAGTAGAATTCTTTAACATCTTAGAATCTATGGCTACCCTTGCTAATACATCAAGAATCTCCTCACTTGTAATATAACTCTTATCAATAAATTCCTTAAATCCGTTGTAGATAAGCTCAATGTCCTCTAGCTTATAGCTAAGGACAGTATCTCCCTTAACATCTTCTCTAATCTTAGATAACTTATCCTTATCAATGTCATATTGTAAAAGCTCCGAAATCACAGACTTCATCTGTTCTGTAAAACCTGTGTTACTTGTATTACTAGCAAAATAGCACATCTTAGACTTATTCTGCTCTAAAACCCTTCTTATAATTAAATTCTTACCTGTATCATCAAGAATAGGGAAATTAACTCCTCCAACCTCTTCAAAAACCTTAAAAGCAAGTCTTTGGAAAGATACAACATCAATATTCAAAATACCCTTTTTAGGATGTAATTCTACCACTCTCTTCTGTATTGCCATTGTGTACTGTTCTGGCACAACAATAATATAATTCTTATCTGGATTCTTAATTGATTCATCTATTATCTTCTTATAAATAAATGTTGACTTACCGGCACCTGAACCGCCAAAAATAAGCTGTAAAGCCATAAACCCTCCCGTAAATCTTAAGTTAATATCGCTAAGAAAAATTATATCATAGCTAAGCGAAAATAGAAAGTATGTTCGAAATATTTTTTAACTTGTCTATTATTTACAAAAGTACGCTCTTAATTATTAGTTACATTTTTCCGATATAATCTCTAGAGAATTGGGTTCGTGATTAATTAGATAATTTATTAGATACTTATAGAAGAAATTTATAATGGGGGATAATTATGAAAACTATTACTTCAAGCAAAATTCATATAATTCGAGAGAACATCTTCTATGCTATTGAGCCAACAGTTACGGATAATACCTCAAAGCTTAATCTTTATGACTGGATTATGCTGATTTCAATAATTCTTGGTATTGTACCACTAGCTTTTAAATACTCGACTCCAAGGCTTAGTGTACTTGATAAAACTGTTGCTGGCATTTTTATATTTGATTATGTCTTAAGATTTTCTACCGCTGATTTTAAATTTAATGAATTTAAGATAAGATCATTTTTAAGATATCCTTTTACAATTAATGCAATTATTGACCTTGTTACCATACTTCCTGCCTTCACTTTTCTTAGTAACAATTTAAAGCTATTACGTATTTTTAGATTCGCAAGGCTTCTAAGAATATTTAGAATTTTCCGCTATTCAAGGACTATTCGTCTTGTAAAAAATGTACTTAAAAATCAAAAAGGTGCCCTTGCTTCTGTATTTACCTTAGCCGTTGCCTATATATTAATTTCTGCGACTCTAATATTTAACTTAGAGCCTGATAGTTTCGAGGACTATTTTGATGCTGTTTACTGGTCTTGTCTTACTCTTACAACTGTAGGTTATGGAGACATCTATCCTATAACCGATCTTGGTAGACTTATTGCCATGATTAGTTCCTTCTTTGGCATTGCCATGGTTGCCATGCCAAGTGGTATTATTACAGCAGGAATTATGAATGAATTAAATAAGGAAAAAGACCACGAAGAAGAGGATGAATTTGAAAAACTTAAGGAGTCCCTTCTTAATGGCACTTATAATGCCGAAGAATATGAGAAAGTACATGAAAAATATGAAATTAAAAAAAGCGGTTGGGGATACATTTTCCATAAGCTCTTTAGTAGGTATTGAAAAAATAAGACATACTGTTTTGAATAAGCACATATTGTATTGAAGAAATAAGACATGCCATAATATGACATGTCTTTTCTTACGCTGATATGCTTCTTATTATTGACTTTGTATTAAAGCTCTTTATAAACACTAAAAGTACTATCAAAAAATTAACAGCCATCCAAATAACATCATGTATAGTATAGCTACATGTATTCATCACCTTAAGCAATATCCCCGTAAATAAATACTTAGAGAAAAAATCTATGTTGGGTTTAATTAGTTCTATATTAGGTAAGAAAAATAAAACCAATACTGTTGGTACTGCAATTGGTGCCACATTAGTTTGATTCTTTGCCATTCTACCAATTATCGCTCCTATTTGCATTGATATAATACTTACAACATATATAAAAATACATATAATAAAATCATCAAAATTCTTTGTAGCTCCTGCCATATCAAATATAAGAATTCCAGCTATAATAAAGCCTAACAAAACGAATGTTACACCTATAAAGTACTCAATTGAAGTCACACCTGACATAACTAGTAATTTCAATGTACCTTTTTCTTTTTCCTCTGCTACAAGAGTAGCCATAACCAACAATGGAACTAGTATTACATATATCAGAATAAATGGGGCGCCGTCAGAACTAAAAATGTCACTTGATATCAAATTAGCTATAATATAAATAGCTGGAAAAATAAAGAAAATAAGCATTGTTCTCTTATTTCTTAAAAAATCCATTAATTGTTTAAATGCCAATGCTTTAAATGTTAGCCTTATTCTATTAATTATCATCACAACTTAACCTCTTTAATTTTATAAATATATCTTCTAACGAAACAGTTTCTGAATTAATATAAAAAGAATTATTAGACTTAATCGCATCAATTAATTCCTTCTTATCTTTATTTATATCGTATTCCATTTTAACGCCATTATCATCCACAAAACTAACTCTTTTATTTAATTCATATTTCTGTTTAATAGCATTGATATTACCATATTCAACTAACTCACCATTAAATAAAAATCCAACCTTATCACATATTTTCTCCACTTCTTGCATATTATGAGAGGTTAGAAAAATAGTTGTTCCTTCGTCTTTTATTTTCAAAAAAATTTCTTGAATATCTTTAGCAGTAGCAGGATCTAATCCTCTAGTTGGCTCATCTAAAAATAAAATCCTTGGTGAATGCAAAATGCCACGTGCTATCATCAATCGTTGTCTCATTCCACTAGATAATTTATAAACAGCCTTATTAGCATCATCTTTTAGTCCTACCATTTCTAATTTTTCCATTATATTCAAAACATTCACATTATGAATCATTGACATTATCTTAAGATTTTCATAGCAAGTTAATCTCTCATATAAACCAATGGAATCCATTACAAATCCTATTTGTTCATAAAATGCTTTTCCCTTAGGCACTTCATTAAATACCTTAACCTTGTCTTTTGAAAATAATTGACCTGTTAATAGTTTTATTATAGTTGTTTTTCCAGCTCCAGAAGGCCCTATAAGACCAAATATTTCTCCTTCATCTATCTTTAAATCTATATTCTTAAGAATGTTATTCTTATTATCATAGGAAAAATTAAGATTATTTATCTCTATAACCGCCATTACGACTCCTTTAAAAAACTATCTATCATAATCTATCTCTAAAAAGAAACAACATCATATTAACACTCAGAAACTACATATCCAATTAAAATTTGATTAAATTCAAAAAATTATTTATTAAATATATTTTTATTCTATTTTATCATCAACTTCTTTCTTAGCATAATTGCAACATAAATAGCTACAATAAATTCAGCCACTGGAATTGCAATCCATACTCCATTAATTCCAAAAATAAATGGAAGTAACATAACTAATAGTCCATTTACAAAAAAGCCTCTAGCTAGGGAAACTACTAGGGATACCCTTAATCTATTCACGGCCTGGAAATAGTAAGTTGAAGCGATGTTAAACATAAGAAAAATTAAATCTAGGCAGTAAAGTCTAATTGCTCCTGCACCAATTGCGTAAACTTCGGCAGTTGGCTTCATATATAATCTAAGTAATGCATTAGGGAAAAGCATTGCAATTATACAAAAGAAAATTCCACCAACTAAGGCAGTTGTTAGCATTACACGTCTTGCCCCAATAACTCTTTTAGCATTTCCAGCACCATAATTAGTTGAGATAATAGCCTGTCCTGACTCGCCTACTGCATAACTTGCTGACTGAACTGCTGTTACATATGAGCTAATTACGCCATAAACTGCTAGGGCTGTCTCTCCTGAATAACGCATAATCTGGTTATTTACAAGGATTGTTACAACGCCAATAGCAATATCTACAATAAAGGTTGCGCTACCTGTAGAAACTACCTGTCTTATTCTCTTTCCTAATTTTAAGTCTTTAAAGTTTAGTCTTAGCTTACATTTTTTTGAAAAAATGTGACACAATAATATTATTATGCAAATTAGCTGACCTATTGCTGTTGCAAGGCTAGCGCCAAGAATTCCCATATCAAGGCCAAAAACAAAATAAATATCTCCAAATACATTAAATACACCACCTGCAATTACTGCAACGGTTGTAATAAAAGGCTTTCCATCAACTCTTACAAGGGGAATTAACATTTGCCCTATCACAAAAAGTGGAGATGCAAAGGCTATGTAAAAACAGTACTTAGTCGATAAATCAAGAACTGCGCCTCGACCTCCCGATAAATAAAGCAATTCTCTTGCCCAAAGGTTATATACTATAAAAATAATTGCTGAGGCAATCACTGATAATATCACTGACGTAGTAAAATATTTATTAGATTCTTCAAATTTCCCGGCACCTCTTCGCTGCGCTAAAAGTACCGAACCACCTATACCAAAGCATATTCCAAGAGCATACATAATTGACCACATGGGCATAAAATTTGCTACCGCCGCAGTACCGTTTGGTCCTTCGTATCGCCCAATTACGATTGTATCAACTAAAGCATAAATTGAAACTATAAGAGCGCTGCCAAAAGCAGCTGCTAAGTACTTAAAATAAATCTTATTAATTTTTCCTGTTAATAAATCCATACGTTACCTCTTTTTGTTTAATTTATTCTCTTATCTAATGTTACAAAAAAGCACCGGAAAAGATAAACAGAATAACTCTGTCATCTTATCCGGCGCGTAATCTTCCTTTACACATCCTCCGATGAACAATAACTATTATACATAATTATTTTTTTATAGCAAGAATTATTTAATTCTAGTTGTCCTCGCCAAAGAAACTGATATCTTCGCCATTGCTTACATTTACAAAGCCCTTATATCCTCTTTCTTCAAGCTTTCCAAGGAACTTACCCATCTTCTTAGGCTTAAGATATAATGAGCAGCTCTTGCCTTCAGCTCTATACTTTTCAGCAATCTTATAAGCCTTAACAACTTCGCCCTCATCATACATAATTGCAATTCTTTCTGGACGAGACTTAGCGTCTACACCATTTTCCATAAGGATTGAGAAAATTCTTTCAAAACCGATAGAGAAACCAACTGCGCTAACCTGCTGACCTAAGAACTTACCAATAAGGTTATCGTAACGGCCACCACCTGCAATAGCACCCTTAAAATCGATGCTTTCAACTTCAAATACTGTACCTGTGTAGTAACCCTGACCTCTAACTAAAGATAAATCAAATACTACATCAAAGGCATTATCATCTCCTGCAGTCATTTCTTTAACTGTGTTAATGATGTACTTTAAGCTATCTGCTGGTGTCTTATCCTCTAAGATTGCCTCAACTGATTCAAGGCTAATTTCTGAAGGTGATGAAACTCCTGTTAAGAAGTCAGTAAACTTAGTAATTGCAGCCTCATCAAAAGCCTTCTCTACTAATTCAGCCTTAACGCCCTCAAGACCGATCTTGTCCATCTTATCAAATGTAATACAAACACTATCTAAATCTTCATCCTTAAAACCACAATTTGAAAGGAAAGCTCTAAGTAATCTTCTATCGTTAATCTTAACCTTGAAGTTCTTCATACCGATTCTCTTTAAAGCCTTAGTTGTTGTAAGAATAAGCTCAACCTCTGAATCTCTTGAATCAGAACCAATAATATCAATATCACACTGAACAAATTCTCTTAAACGACCTTTCTGTGGTCTTTCAGCTCTATAAACTCTATCCATCTGGATACACTTCATTGGAAGTGATAACTTCTCCTTATTGTTAGCAAAATATCTACTTAAAGGAAGAGTTAAGTCATATCTAAGACCCATATCTGCAAGTACGTTCTCGTTCTTAGATGTAACACCTGAAGCAATAGCCTTATCAAGCTTATCGCCTCTCTTCATAATCTTAAAAATAAGATTTAAGTTATCTCCACCCTCTGACTTATCAAGATTCTCAATATCTTCAATAGCTGGTGTTGTAATATGTTCAAATCCGTTAGCAACGTAAGTTTGTAAAATTTCATTCTGTAAATAATCTCTAATTTCCACTTCATTAGGTAGGTAATCGTTAGTACCCTTAACTGATGTAATCTTCATATTTCGGATCCTTTCTTATTTCATCTATACTTTGCACTATCGCCTAGTCCTATATATTCTACAACAAAGCTCTTAAGATTTCTAGACTTAATTTATCGTGTTAGCAAGCTAAATTATTTTTATTTAGCATATACAAACATAAGTCAATATTTATACTGCTCTAGCAATTAAAATATAATCCAAGATTTCTGAAAGCATTAGCAACACATTCATAAGAAGATATACTAATAACCTCATAAGATAAAAATGTAAAGTACCTACTAAGACAAAAAATCCTAATATCAAAAAGAATACTAAAGAAGTCCATATTATAAACTTTACATGATAATAAAAACAAAGTTTATAATAATTCTTTAAACTAAATGGAGATAACAATATTAACTGACTAATCATGGTAATTTTATATAATCTTAGTTGCTTGGCCTGAAAATTATTGTTATGAAATAAAACTCTTTTGTCGTTATTAAAAAATGTTTTCCCCAAATAAAAAAATATAAATACAATGACTATAACGCTATTTAATTCTTCTTGTGTGCCAACATAAAGAAGCATAAAAAAAATAAAAGAGCTAATAAATACATAGGCTAATAATTTTTGTAAGACTCTATAACTATAATCTTTATTCACTTCTTGTATTAAATCATCAATTTCACACATTTCCTTATTTTTAAAAATATTCATAACTTTTCTCCTCTACATTTTCTTTAAATTCACCAAAAACTCCATCTTTAATTACTGCGAAGAAATCAGTATTTCTCTTTATTTCTTCATAATCATGACTAGTTAGTAAAACTGTTAAGCCATCAACTAAGCCTTCTCTAATTAAGTCATACATTTCCTTTTTGAAAACTGCATCAAGACCTGCACTTGCTTCATCCATAATTAAGAGTTCTACTTTATGGGCAAATGCAAAAGCTAACTGGGCTTTTATCTTTTCACCTCTAGAATAATCCATATAATTAGTGTTTAAATTAATTCCTAATTTTTTTGTCATTTCTTCCCATATTTCCTTATCAAAATCACTATAGGCCATAGAAAAAAGTCTAGCATTTTCAGCCATACTTCTATCATCTATAAAATAAAAATCTTCAGAGATATAGCCTATCTTATTAATTACAGATCTTCTGTTTTTCTTTATATCAAATCCGGAAAATAAAACATCTCCCTTATATGGCCAATTTTCAAAATATAATGATTTTAGAAGAGTAGATTTACCTGCACCATTTTTACCAACCAAGCCGTAAACATAGCCTTTTTCAAGGGCAAAATTTATATTTTCTAATTTGAATTTCTTATTCTTAACAGTTACATTTTTAAGTTCAAGTATCTTATTCATAATATCCTATCCTTCTATACTGATTTGTTCATGTCCTTTTTATTCATATAGTGCCTTTATCATCTCAATAAAATCTTCCAAACTTAGTCCTGCAGCCTTAGCTTCAGCTATGACCTCTTGTGACATTTTCTCAATAATCATTAACTGCTTCTCTTTTAAATAATCTGTATTGTATTCGCAAACATAAAAGCCTTTTCCTGCCACTGACCTTACAAGCCCTTCCTTTTCAAGTTCTTCATAAGCTCTTTTTGTTGTAATAACGCTTACGCCTAAATCTGCGGCAAGACGTCTAATTGAAGGTAGCGCTTCATTTGCCTTTAAATCTCCAGAAACTATGGCATTCTTTAACTGCATCACTATCTGCTCATAAATTGCAAGAGTGCCCTGGGGAGATATCTTTATTGTCAAATCCATATAATCACCTCTACTTAGCCTTTTTTATTTCTTTATAAGTCATAGCATAATCAAATTCTTCTATTATCTTTTTCTTACAGCTATAAGCTACTGGTATAATGAAAATACACATTATAAGCCACATAAACACATGCACTGATATTCTTGTTTCATAAAACATATCCACCTCAATTAGTTGAGTTATAAAACATGCTACAACTACCATTACAAATCTTACGGAAACATATTCATTAAAGCCCTTTGGTATAATCATAAAACTTAAGATTATTACATTTAATAGCATAAAAGCTGCTGTAAAAATATTAACTCTAGCCATTATTAAAACAAGGCATAAAGGAATAATTCCTATAATTAAATGTATCTTTACAGCAAATAAATAATTAGATACTATAGTTTTTCTTCTCTCTTCTAATGTCATTGGCAAAAGATAAAATACCTTGTCATAGTCTATTTTGTGAAAAAACATAGAAGCTACAATTAAAAACATGGGTAATAGCACCCCAAATAAACCTAAAAACACTGAGTTTGAAAAAAAATCATCACCGTGATCATTTATTCTATCTATAACTAAGATTAGCCATATAAAACAAATTCCAAGGCCACGATCATTTATTATTTTTCTTAATTTAAAACCTGATAAATACACTCTAAATTTCTCTTTCATTATTCTGCCTCCTTAGTGTAAAAATACATAAAGTCTTCTATTGTTGCCGGACTAAATTCTAAGTGATTCATGTATCTTTCATCTAAATCCTTATTAATTAAATCCATATCAAACATAGCTTTTGTCGAATATTTACTAACTTCCTTTGATAAAAGGGCTTTCTTAGTTAATCTATCTATATAGAATTCTTCTCCTACTGCTAACTTATACTTATCTCTAAAGCTTTCTAAATCTCCCATATAGACTTTCTTTCCTTCATGAATAAATAACAGGTAATCGCCTAATCTATCTATTTCAGAAGTTATATGAGTTGCAAATATTACTGTATGCTTTCCATCTGACATTAATTTATTTATTTCTTCATGAAATGCCTTCTGAAATTCTGGATCAAAGTTAGCCGTTGGCTCATCGAGAATTAAATATTTAGGTCTTGTACTAATTGCAAATGCAAACTGTACTTTTAACTTCTCACCTCTTGATAACTTATCAATAGCAATATTAGGATTAACTCTATACTTATTCAGTAAACACAAGAAACTAGTCATGTTAAATCCTGTATAATATCTCCCATAAATAAGGCCATTTTCCTTAGCTGTACAATAGCCATCTAATAAACCATCTTCAGATACTAAGGCGATTCTACTATAAATTTCCTTGTTATCTTTATCATATTCTAATCCATCTATTACTACTTTACCCTCATCCGGACTCATTAAACCTGTTATTAAATTAAGCAAGCTTGTCTTACCAGAACCATTCCTACCAATAAGTCCACATATATATCCTTCAGGGATTTCAAAGGACATGTCTAGTTGCATATTTCCAAGCTTCTTCTTTAAATCCTTAATTTCTATCATATAAACTCCTTCTTGCTTGTGTAGTAGATATTGCAGCAAATGCTGCAATATCTAACAGCTGTATCTGCTGTGTACACTTCTGTGTGCACTTCTGTGTACATCTACTGTATATATTAATATATACGCTCTATAAACAGATATGTCAAGGGGTGTGGGGTAATATAGGTGGAGTTTGTGTAGTGGGGAGTGTGTTTTATGGGGTCATTCTTTCCATATGTCGTCATCAACTGTTCTATGTCTCTTTAATTCTTATAATATCTTAAGCATTACATGCAAAGCGCTCTTTTTCTTTAGTTGACCGTATGTGATAAAGTTTAAGATTTTTAAGTCCTACAGGTAATTCACCAAGAATTCTTATTTGACCGTATTGGCCTGTATAGCCTTTCGACTCTCTCTACAATCAATCTATAAAAATCCATAAATTGCCTGTATTCTTTAAAGAATGATTAGCAAGTTGGATTAGTTCCACTACAATCAAATTACCATTTTTCCAGAATTACCCGTAGCTTATTAAATTCTTTTTATTACCCCACTACAGTTAAACTCTAGTTTTTCTTACTTTACCTGTAATTATTAAAAAATTAAAGCAAGTTTAATACCCCCAATTCTATAAAATAATCTCATTGACTGTATAGCCAGCAAAAACTTGCTTTCCATATACAGATAAAAACGGAAACTGCCTAAATTGCCTGCAAGAATTTCCAGCCTCCCCTCCAGCCTGCCTCTACTCCTCAACCCAATAAAAAAAGAGTGGCTGCCTTGCAGCCACTCTTGCCTAAAGCCCAAACGTCTTCTATATACACACGTCTAAAGCCTTTATTACATATTCTCTACAGCCTTAGCTATATCAGTTCTCATGTACTTGTTCTCAAACTCAACCCACTGTGTTGCCTCATAAGCCTTACGTCTTGCTTCCTTAAGACTTGAACCTAGAGCTGTTACGCCAAGAACTCTACCACCGTTTGTTACGATCTTGCCTTCTTCATTAAACTTAGTTCCAGCGTGGAATAGGATGTAGTCATCCTTTCCTTCAAACTTCTCCATACCCTTGATTTCAAAGCCCTTCTCGTATGATACTGGATAACCATCAGATGCTAATACAACACAAACACAAGCATCATCAACAAATTCTAAGTCAATCTTATCAAGTGTTCCATCAATACATGCCTCAAATACATCAACAATGTCATTCTTCATTCTTGGAAGTACAACCTGAGCTTCTGGATCACCAAATCTAGCATTATACTCTAATACTCTTGGTCCCTTTGGAGTAAGCATAAGACCAAAGAAGATAACTCCCTTGAATTCTCTGCCTTCCTTAGCCATAGCATCTACAGTTGCCTGATATACATACTTCTTGCAGAAGTCATCAACTTCATCTGTATAGAAAGGTGATGGACAGAAGTTACCCATACCACCTGTATTTAAGCCTTCATCATTATCCTTAGCTCTCTTATGGTCTTGAGCAGAAGCCATAATCTTAATAGTCTTACCATCTACGAAAGAAAGAACTGAAACTTCACGACCTGTCATGAATTCTTCAATTACGATTCTATCACCTGCTGAACCAAACTTCTTATCAAGCATAAGTTCATCAACACCAGCTAGAGCCTCTTCCTTAGTTTCACAGATTAAAACACCCTTACCTAAAGCCAAGCCATCAGCTTTAAGTACGATTGGGAATTCTGCCTCTTCTTCTAAGTATTTCTTAGCTGCGTCTGCTGAATTAAATGTTTCATAAGCAGCTGTTGGAATATTGTATTTCTTCATTAAGTCCTTAGAAAATGCCTTGCTACCCTCAAGGATTGCTGCATTCTTTCTAGGTCCGAAAACTCTAAGTCCTTCCTTCTCAAATTCATCAACAATACCGCCAACTAAAGGATCATCCATACCAATAACTGTAAGGTCTATTTCCTTCTCCTTAGCAAAAGCTACTAGCTTATCAAATTCCATAGCCTTAATATCAACGCATTCTGCAACACTTGCAATACCTGCATTACCTGGTGCACAGTAAATCTTATCAACCTTAGCACTCTTAGATAATTTCCAACAAATTGCATGCTCTCTTCCGCCGCTACCTACAACTAAAACCTTCATAATTTTTCCTTCCCAATTCCTGTTTTATTTTTTAGACCTATCCAAACTTTAAAATAGGGGTCAAAGGCCAAAAGCCTTTGGCCCCGTAAATTAACCTAAGCACAGGTTAACTATTCAAAGCTATCTTATTAATTGCTGCTGGAAGTAACTTCCATTCAGCCTCTTCCATTATTCTTCTTTGTAAAGTCTCTGGAGTATCATCTTCCTTAACCTCAACAGCCTTTTGGAAAATAATTTCTCCTGTGTCCATGCCTTCATCTACGTAATGAACTGTTGCACCTGAAACCTTAACTCCCTTAGCAAGGGCTGCTTCATGAACCTTAAGTCCGTAGTAACCTACTCCACAAAATGATGGAATAAGTGATGGATGGATATTAATGATTCTATGAGAAAATTCATGAACCATCTTTTCTGGAATTCTAACTAAGAAACCTGCAAGTACTACTAAATCAGTTTCAAGCTCCTTAACCTTAGCTAAAAGTGCATCGTTAAAGATTTCTCTTGATTCATAGTCCTTAGGAGAAATGCAAAAGCTAGGAATATTAGCTTTTTTTGCTCTCTCAAGGGCATAAGCTCCTGCATTATTAGAAATAACACCTACAAGCTTAGTATTCTTAATTGTTCCATTATTAACTGAATCTATAATTGCCTGAAGATTAGTTCCGCCACCTGAAACTAAGACAGTTACTCTTAGCATACAGTAACTCCCTTCTCTCCTTCTTCAATCTGACCGATTACATAAGCTTCTTCGCCTGCTGCCTTTAAAGCCTCTAATGTCTTATCAGCATCAGCTGGATCTACTGCAAGAACCATACCAATACCCATGTTGAATGTGTTATACATCATCTTTTCTTCGATGTCACCGTCATTCTGAAGCATCTTAAAGATTGCTGGTACTTCATAAGAATCCTTCTTAACTACAGCTCTTACACCATCGTGAAGCATTCTTGGGATATTTTCATAGAAACCGCCACCAGTAATATGAGAACAGCCCTTAATCTTAACGCCAGCATTCTTAACGCTCTTTAAAGCCTTAACATAGATCTTAGTTGGAGCAATTAATGCTTCTCCTAATGTCTTACCAAGTGAGTCATAGTATGTGTTAAGAGATTCCTCTGTAATTGTAAATACTGAACGTACAAGTGAGAAACCGTTTGAGTGAACACCGCTTGATGTAATACCAATAAGTGTATCACCAGCCTTAATGTCCTTACCTGTAATTAAATCCTTCTCATCAACGATACCAACTGCAAAACCAGCTAAATCGTATTCATCAACTGGATAGAAACCTGGCATTTCAGCTGTTTCACCACCAATAAGTGCACATTCTGACTGAAGACATCCTTCTGCAACACCCTTAACGATAGTAGCAATCTTTTCAGGTTCGTTCTTACCACAAGCTACATAGTCAAGGAAGAATAAAGGTTCTCCACCTGCACAAGCAATATCGTTAACACACATAGCAACACAGTCAATACCTACTGTATCATGCTTATCAAGTGTGAAAGCAATCTTAAGCTTTGTACCAACACCATCTGTACCTGAAACTAATGTAGGCTTTTCCATTCCCTTGAACTTCTCTAAAGAAAATGCTCCTGAGAAACCACCAAGACCACCAAGTACCTCAGGTCTCATTGTCTTAGCAACGTGCTCCTTCATAAGCTCTACTGCCTTGTAACCTGCCTCAATATCAACACCAGACTTTTTGTAATCCATTTTCATACCTCATTCTTTATAAATAATTTTTTATTTGCCTAAGCTTTAAGCAAATGTGTCTATCATTCACACAAATCTCTTTGTGTAAATTACCTTTTAAATTGCCAACTGTAATCTACCCTAAATTACTTATTATAAATCACTTATCGTAAATTACTTTGTGTAATTCTTATATCCTACTTCCTGTAGTTTAGCGTCTTTAGCCTGAACGCCTTCCTTCATCTCTTTAGTATAATCTTTTAACTTTGATAATAATTGTGAATCAGATGTAGCTAAGATCTTAGCAGCGAGAATACCTGCATTAGCACCACCATTAATTGCAACAGTTGCAACTGGAATGCCTGAAGGCATCTGTACGATTGAATATAGCGAATCTCTTCCGCCGAGGGAAGTTGTATGCATTGGGATACCAATAACTGGCATAGGGAAAATAGCCGCGCACATACCCGGTAAATGAGCTGCCATACCTGCTCCTGCAATAATTACTTTAAATCCTTTCTCCTCTGCAGTCTTTGCGTAATCAAAAAATACGTCAGGTTCTCTGTGGGCTGAGATAATTGTCATCTCATATGAAATGCCGAACTTCTCAAGGATGTCTGCTGCCTTAGCCATAACAGGCATATCAGAATCACTACCCATGACAATTCCAACTAATGCCATAGTCTTCGTTCCTCCTAATTTTTATAAAATTTATCGTCTAAATGACAAAATATGGTGTTTTGTGATTTTGTTAATAATTCTTGCGGATTATCAAAACCTCAAAACACCATAATATTTTACTTGCTTTTACAATGACCGTCAAGGTAAAACCCGGGGCATTATCTGATTATTTGCAATCAATTTCAATCAAAGTCAAGACAACTAAGGAAAGCTTATCATAAACCTAGTTCCAAACTCTTCTCTTGAAAGGACATCAATCCTGCCCTCATGGGCATCCACTATCCACTTTGCTATAGAAAGACCAAGTCCTGTGCCGCCAGTTTCCGAATTTCTAACCCCATCGGTTCTATAAAATCTCTCAAAGATATGTCCCACTTCACTAGCCTTCATGCCAATTCCCTCATCCTGGATTAAGAAACCCTTAAAGGCCGTTTCTGCATTTTCATAATAAGAAAGCCTAATAGTTGAGCCCTCCCCTGAGTACTTGGCCGCATTAGATAAGAAGATTCTAGCCGCCTGCTTTAGCATCCCATAATCACCATTATATTTATGAAAATGTGTCTCATAAAGCCTATCTCTTGCTTCATCACTAAGGCCATCAGCCCTTGCTAGCACTTCCTCTATAGCCTCACAGTTATCTAATTTGTACTGATGTTTTTCATCTATCATAAGAGACTCTTCCCAAAGATCGTGTAACATTTCCTCAAAGAAGAGATCTCGCCTGTTTAGGCTATTTCTGCCACTATCACCTCTTGCAAGGAAGAGAAGCTGCTCAATAAGTTCCTTCATGTGTTCTGACTCATTTTTTAGAGCCTCCACCGCTTCATTTAGTATCTCTGGATCGTCTTTGCCCCATCTATCAAGCATATTTACATAGCCCTGAATTACTGCGATTGGAGTTCTAAGCTCATGAGAGGCATCCGATACAAATCGCACCTGACTTTTCTTTGCTTCCTGAATCTTTGTAATCAAACTATTTAAAGCTATCTCTAAGCTCTCAAGATCTTTGTCGCCTGTTTTTATAGATGTAACCGACTCATCTGCCTGCATTAGCACCTTTTCCAGATGTTCAAGACTATCGGAATTTGTTCCATTTGCCAAAGCCTCCGCCTTAATAGCCAGCTCGTTAAAGGGCCTAAGGGACTTTCTAATTCTTCTTGTATTAAGAGTCATCTGGGAAATGTAAATAAGCTCCGCTACTAGGCAAACACATGCCATCAAACGAAATGGATTGTAAAAATCCCTAATGTAATATCTGTATTCTTTAGTTCCTCTGTCATCGTTAAAAGTTACATTTACATATAAATAAGCACTGTTATAGAAGTTTCCGCTATCATCCCTATTAATCCTAATGGCATTAACTTCCTGCTCGTAGTTTGTCACCTTGTTAACCACATCGTAGACATTTAGTTCTGAAGCCTCTAGGCAGGTGTAGATAAATACAAAAAAACTGGCTACAAGGATAGCGATATCCATGATAATTAGTTGTTTAACCGAGTTTAGCCATATTTTCCAATTTATCTTTCTTGCAATAGATGTGGTCTTTTTATTCTTCTCGTTTTCCATATTCTATTCCTTTATTGCGTAACCCACGCCGCGAATGGTCTGAATTAGCTTTATCTGGTATTTGTCATCAATTTTAGTTCTTAGGTAACGAACATAGACGTCAATTATGTTAGTTTCCCCCATATAGTCGTATCCGCAGACTTTATTTAGAAGCTGTTCACGGTTTAGAACGATATTTTTATTCTCCATAAGAGTCTTTAATAACTCAAACTCCCTATTGGTAAGCTCCACAACATCCCCTTTTACCAAAACCTCGTGTCTTGGCACGCTTAAATCTACTCCTTTTATTGAAAATGTAACATCTAGGTCTTCTTTTGCATGTCCCGTATTTGTCACATTTTCAGAAAGATTATTGTGCTTAAGGCTTACACGAATTCTTGCTAGCAGCTCTTCAATAGCAAAGGGCTTTGTTATGTAGTCATCGGCTCCTGCATCAAGACCTGAAACCTTGTCCATTACTGCATCTCTAGCAGTTAACATAATCACAGGAGTTTTAATATTGTTAGCTCTTATGCGGCGCAAAACCTCAAGACCATTAAGGCCTGGCAACATAATGTCTAGCAAAATTAAATCGAAATTGCCTGTAAGTGCCTTCTCAAGCCCTTCTCTACCATCCGTTGAGGAATCCACCTCATAGCCTTCATGTTTTAATTCTAGCTCCACAAATCGAGCGATCTTTACTTCATCTTCTATAATTAGCAACTTACTCATAATCAAAACCCTTTTCTAATCTGTTTACTACTTATTTATCAATTATCAATTACCTATCAATTACCTATTAATTACTTGTTGATATTCTTCTTAAAATCATCCACACCATCAGCCATTTTGTCACATACATCATTTATGTCTACTTTTTCTGAATTTAACCCAACAAAACTGTATCTACACTCAAAAAATAAGCCAATAATTAGAACTGGAACAAAAAACCAGAAGCCTAAAATCATTAATACTACGAAGAAAAATAGTGGAATCCTTGCAAGCTCTGTCCCATGTCTTTTAACTAAAAGGCAAATCTTAAAGCTCTTATCTACAATTTTCTTAGTCCAGTTAAAGAAACTTGATAATATGTCACTAAATTTTTCTTCCTTAACTGACTTCTCGTAATCTGCTTGTGCCTTAGCAAATTTCTCATCTGTTTCATTACTAGCTGAAAAACTTGTATAACTTGCTGTGTAACTATTCTTTATCTTGCCTTCCTTTTCAAGTAGACAGATGGCATCTAAGATGTCGTCGTTGCACTGATCAAGGGCATTTTTAGCATCCTCGTAACTAACTCCTGTCTTTTCAATTATCTTTTCAACTTTCTCTAACTTATCCATAATGATATCTCCTTTATTCTATAATTAATTTTAATATTCCCTAGAAGTTATGTCTATAATTTTCTAAAATAAGTTCAAGAGTGTGCACGTCTCTTTAACTAAGAAATTCATATCCTTAACTTGATTATAGAATACAAGAGTTAAATTAAAGTCAAATGTAACTAAGATTAAAATAAGATTAAGAAATGCATTACACCACATCAAGTCTTACTTTAGAAGTCGGAGCTGGAAATTCATCACAGATTCTTTTGTAGTCCTCGTCTGATAGATAAATATCTCTTACCCTAGCATTTGCTATAACGTGACTTATCTTTCCTGCCTTAGGGATTGCAGATACATTTTCCATACGCATAACAAAGGCAAGTAAAAGCTGCATTACTGTTATATCATAAGCACTAGCAACTTCCTTTAACACTGGATTATCAACTAGTTTATCCTTTAGACTTCCTGCTTGAGCCAAGGGGCAATATGCCATTACAGGAATTCCTTCCTTCTTTAAAAATGGTAATAGCTCGTATTCGATACCTCTTGAGCCTAAATGATACAAAAGCTGATTTACCATACAGTTTTTCCCGGCAGGAATTGCTAATAACTCTTTCATATCATCAATATCAAAATTAGATACACCCCAACGTAAAATCTTACCTTTTTTCACCATTTCTTCCAGTTTGTCAACTGTTTCCTCTAATGGATAATCTCCTCTCCAATGATATAAATATAAATCCAAATAGTCTGTATTTAATCTTTTTAGGCTGGCATCTAAACTAGTTTCTAGTCTATTGCCTCCAGCATTTTCAGGTAAAACCTTTGATACAAGATATAGTTCATTTCTATTTATTCCCTTTATAGCTTCTGCTATTAAGCTTTCACTAGCACCATTGCCATACATTTCAGCTGTATCAATAAGATTTATTCCTTCACTTATTCCGCGTCTTATTGCCTCTATTTCCTCTTCTCTTTTTGACAAATTCATGGCTAGATTCCAGCTACCTAGACCTAATTTAGCTAATTTTGAACCATCTTTCAAAATTAAATCTTTATAAATCATTTTCAAGCTCCTTATGATAAAATATATATATTTGTATTATACAATATATTTTATAAATCGTCTTTATATTAAATCTAAAAAATATAAAAAAAGCCTGAAAGTTTTGAGTAAATCCCAAATCTTTCAGGCATAATTAATTTATTATTGAAGCCCCTTTAAATTAATTTTATAAAGACTTCTTCTTATTATTAAGAATTACTGTTGCAACTAAAAGAATAGATACCAACATTAATACACATAATAGTCTTATTGTTATAGCATTTATATCAGCTGTATTTACCTCTGCTGAATCTGCAGCAACTTCTTGTTCTATAACTAAAGGCTTAATTACTTCTTCGTCTGCTGCTACTTCTTCTGGCTTTACTTCATCCTCATCTGCTGCAATCTCTTCTGGTTTTACTTCATCTTCGTCTGCTGCAATTTCCTCTGGGACAATTAACTTATAGAGAATTTTTACAGTATTTTCTTCCTTAGTAAGACCAAGTTTTTCAGGAGCTAATAATTTTTGAGCTAAATCTTCATAGCCATCTCCTGGATGCTCTTTATTAACTAATACATTAATAATATTTTCATCATCAAGTTGTGTATCATCTTCACTATAAGCAAATTCATTACCATACTTTGATACTCCATCATATGATGAAATCTTTTCCTGCTTAATTTCCTTTGTTACAGGATCAAGAACTTCCTTGTAATACTCTACTACATAAGGAACATCCTTAAGTTTAAATACTACATCAATTACATTTTTGTCTGGATCTGTTGTAATAACACCCTTTTCGTTGTATTTTGTAACTTCACCAGTTTCTTCATAACCCTTTAAGATATCTTCATATTCCTCGCCTAAATCTGTTGTCTTATCTACATAAGGAATTTCTGATTCATATTCTGCCTCACCTTCTTCAGTCTTAAATGGTTCATCTTCTCCTTCTACATAATAATTAACTGTATATGGTAAGATTTTCTTAGTATATAAAACGTTAATTACATTATCTTTTTCAGTGATTGTAAGTCCTGTATTAGTATCTGATTCTTCAATGATAACACCTTCATTATAACCTTCTGGCTGTGAAAGATTTTTATTAACCTCACTAAATGGAACTACAGATAAATATTCTTTTTCTAACACTCTGCTGTCATCATCATAGGCCACAACCTTTAGTTTATTGCTATCACTTATACTATCCTTGTAATATACAATCTTATATGGGTATACACCTTTTGTATATACAATTTTTACTTTATTATACAAACCATTTTTAAATGACTGAATTCTTCCTGTATAATGTTCAGCATCATATGTAATACTATAACGACCTGTATAACCAACTGGTCTAAACTTTTCAATTAATGTTGCGGCATCTTCTAAATTGAACGGTATTTCTGAGTCATATTCAGCTTCACCTATTACAGAAATATCTTTTAATAAGTTTTCATCGCTTTCACTATCCTTATAATATAAAACAGAATATGGATAACTTTCTTTTTCTTTGTAAACTAGATTAATTACATTTTCATCACTATTTGCTGAAACTATAAATTCATCATTTTCATCAAATTCTGTTGCAAATTCTGCATTCTCCTTATATCCATCTGGAATAAATGTATTCTTATTAGGGACATCTTCCTTTTTTATAGCACTACCAACTTCTTGATTTATAAAATGTTCAGTATCAGATCCTAAATAATATAAATAATTACCATTTTCATCTACTGAATCATCTACCTGATCCTTATAATAATTAATAACAACATTTCTTTTATTTACAGGTCCAATTGCTGGTATTGGTATTGACTTAGACCCATAATCTGTTTCAATTTCTAAAGAAGAAGTCTTTGTAATATAAAGGCTTTCATTTTCTGATAAGGAAGCTTCATCAGCAACAGCTTTAAATTTAACTGTTATTTCACTATCAAAATTGTTTAAACATAATTCATAACCTCTTGTATCTGGAAACAAATACCAACTTAAATAGGAAGAATCATCACAATCTACTAAAATGCTTTCTCTCACGTATTTAAAATTACTATCCATATTAACAACGAGATGACAATGTCCAAAAATCACATAATTATCAGGCTTACATTTAATCGTAACAATATAGCTATTATCCTCTCCATCTACTGGCTCATAATCAGTAGTAATACTATATGTTTCGTCTGAAGTATTATTGTTGTCATTATCATTCTCTGCTCCCAAAACTCCTACTGCGCTTGCTTGTCCTACTGATGTCACTAAAGTTGTAAGAACAAAAATAAGTGTAAAGATTAAACATAATAATCTTTTAGACTTAATAAGTCTCCCCTCAATGTTAAACATTTCATATCCTCCTTTATTTAGTTTAATTCGAAATAGTTTCTCTCCAACTTACAATTTGACCGCCCCAATTTCAAATTATAATATTTAATTATCTCGAACCATTAACATGAACAATATTACCCCCTCTATACCCCCTCTCGCACCCCTCTTTTAGGGGGAGATTTTATTTAAAATTTTACAACATTGTTTAATATTGTATACAATATATTGTTAAACTTTACAAATACTATGTTTGTTTGGGACTTACACCCGTTAAAACGCCGCTAGGCACACAACAAAAAAGGCCCTGCCAACTTATTGTTGGCAGAGCCCCTTTTCTTTTAATATATTTCTACATCTAATCTTTATCTTAAAAAGGTGAACTATTAGTCTTCCTTTTTAAAATACTTGTTTCCTGTTACAACTAAGCATCCAGCTGATAACATGATTGCCATAAAGTAGATAAACATATTGTTTGTATCGCCTGTTTGAGCTTCTTCAGCTGCAACTTCTTCAACAATGTCTTCATCAGCTGCTACTTCTGCAACTGGTGCTACTACTGTATC
>NZ_JAEEVD010000028.1:0-31573 GCF_016290755.1 Lachnospira sp. | reverse complement strand
TATTTAAATTTATGGCTTGATTGGGGTGGGTAGAATTATGGATAAAATCGCAGTTCTAATTCCTTGTTACAACGAGGAGAAAACTATAGAAAAAGTAGTGAAGGATTTTCGTGCAGTCATCGAGAAATATGGGGATGATGGTGACTGCCGTGTTTATGTCTATGACAATAACTCAACGGATAAGACCGCTTTTCTTGCTAGGGCAGCAGGAGCTGTTGTTAGGCACGAATATAAGCAGGGTAAAGGAAATGTAGTGCGCCGCATGTTTCGTGAAATTGACGCAAGATGTTATGTCATCGCAGATGGTGATGACACCTATCCGGCAGAATCAGCCAAGGCAATGATTGATGCCGTTCTTGAACGACAAGCGGACATGGTAGTTGGCGATAGACTTTCTTCTACTTATTTTGGTGAAAATAAAAGACCTTTCCACAACTTTGGTAACGTCCTTGTAAGAAAGAGCATTAATTTTCTCTTTAAAAGTGATATCAAGGATATCATGACAGGTTATAGAGCCTTTAGTTATCAATTTGTAAAGAGCTTCCCTGTTCTATCTAATGGCTTTGAAATCGAAACAGAGATGAGCATTCACGCCATAGATAAGAATATGAATATTGTAAACACTGTAGTAGATTACAAGGATCGACCAGAAGGCAGCGTGTCAAAGCTTAATACATATTCAGACGGATTTAAAGTTTTGTGCACTATATGGAAGTTGTTTAGACATATTAGACCTTTGCGATTCTTTGGAACACTGGCAATAATATTGGGCTTGATATCTATAGGCTTTTTTGTGCCAATACTTGTGGAGTTTATTAAGACGGGCTTGGTTCGTCGTTTCCCTACACTTATTATATGTGGATTTACAATGATAGCCGCCATACAGTCCTTCTTTGCAGGTTTAATATTGGAGAATATAAAGGATAATAACAGGGAATATTTTGAGTTGGAATTAATAAGACTTCATGAATTTTATTCAAGGAATTCTAAGGAAGAGTAAGGCAAGAATTCATTAATAAGAGATTGCATTTAAGTGTGATTATCATATATAATTGGAGTTAATTGGGGTATACATTTGCGGATGTATACTTAGGAGAGTCGGAGAAATCTGGCTCCCCTTTGTATTTTATATTAATCTTGTCCTAATAGTTCAACGTCTTTATTAATAATAATATCTCTAAAACAAGTATTATCAATTGATGTAGAATTTAAAAGCTCTTCCATGGAATCACAAGAAAACAAAAGTTTATAACCGTGATTTGTTTCAGTATCATTATCTTCAGATTTGATATATAGGCCAAAAAGAAAATCTTCTTCGTTTGCATACATATTTCCTGTATTAAGTCTATAGGTTATATTTTTATAAGTAAAATCCAAACCAAACCAATGACCTTCAGCTGGATTCCATTCTCCTGTATATTGTGATGTAAAATCTGTTAGGTTTATAAATTCATTTTTTATCATTTTAAATGGAACTCCTTTTTGATTTTTTTGATTAGTTTAGAGCATATATGTTCCTTTCCATCATATCATAAGTTTGTGATTTAAGACCAATAGATGCAAGTATATATTTATAAAAAGCAATTAATAAAGCTCAAAAGTCTCCCACCATTTCCCAAAAGGTTCACCCTATACCACACCATCTTCCCTTCCTAGGTTAAAAACTCCAACCCAATAGTCCCTTAGACCTAAAAATATTAACAAAAACAGAAGATGGGAGTATTAAAATAATAAATATTCTCTAAATAAACTTATAATTTAAAGGAAAAATGTTGACATTTTCTTAACATAAGTGTTAAAATCAAGCCATAAATTTGAAGGTTTGCTGGCAGTGAAGCGGGGACTTGGGCTGCGCCGAACTTTCAAGTTTACTTATTGCGGAGATTATAATGATTTATAAACTGGAGGCATCAATTCTGATGAATTGATGCCTCTAGTAACTTTATGATATTTTCGCAGTTAGAATATCGAATTAGAAAAGTGCTAGTCACTTAATGGAGGATTAAACATGAAGACTACAGCGTTAATTATGGCAGGTGGTAAGGGTGAAAGATTCTGGCCAAGAAGCCGAGTTAATTTACCTAAGCAGTTCTTATCACTTACAGGTGATGGAAAGACAATGATTCAGCTTACAGTTGAAAGAATTAGCCCATTAGTTAAGCTAGAAGATGTTTATATTGCTACTAACAAGAACTATAAGGAATTAGTAAAGAAACAGTTACCAGGTCTCCCAGAGGAGAACATTCTCTGTGAACCTATCGGACGTAATACAGCACCATGTATCGGTCTTGGCGCAGTACACGTACTTGATAAGGCTCAGAAGAACGGTGAAGACGATGCAGTAATGATCGTTTTACCATCAGATCACTTAATTAAGAATAACGAAGTTTTCGCAGATACATTTAAGGAAGCAGTAGAAATTGCAACTAAGGGCGAGAACTTAGTAACAGTAGGTATTACACCTAACTATCCTGAAACAGGATACGGATATATTCAGTACGATGAAAGCACTACAGACGGCAACGGCCGCAAGGTAGCTAGATTCGTAGAGAAGCCAGACCTTGAAACAGCTAAGTCATACCTTGCTGAAGGCAACTACCTTTGGAATTCAGGTATGTTTGTTTGGAAGGTTTCAACAATCATGGATTGCTTTAAGAGCTTCATGAACAGCACATACGAAGGTCTTTTAAAGATTAAGGATGCTATTGGAACAGATTCAGAAGATGCAGTATTAAATGCAGAATTCCCTAACCTTGAATCACAGTCAGTTGACTATGGTATCATGGAGAAGGCAAGCTCTATCTTTACACTTCCAGGTAACTTTGGTTGGGATGATGTAGGATCATGGCTTGCAGTTGGACGTATTAAAGAGAATGACGAGAAGGGTAACGTAGTTACAGGAAACGTAGTTACAGTAAATACTGAGAACACAGTAATTGAAGGTAAAGATAAGCTTATCGCAACTGTAGGTCTTAGAGACATGGTTGTAGTTGATACAGACGATGCTATTCTTATCTCTACTAAGGAAAATGCAGGCGAAATCAAGCAGGTTCTCGCATCTCTTCGCGAATCAGGAAAGACACAGTACCTATAAGATTTAACTAAGAAATATAAACAAGGGGGCTGTCGCACTAATTACTTAGTGCGACACCCCCCTTTTGCATTATCTAGGAATTCTAGTTTTAATCCCTACAACCCCTAAAACAATTAGTATCATAGCAATGTTTAGTTCAAGTAAAGAATTATCGGCTGTTGCTGGACTAGTGTTATTAGGAGAAGTTGTTTCTTTATTTTCATTATCAGTAATAGTTGTTAGTTCATTATTTACTGTAGTTGTGTCCAAGTTCTTATAGACAATGGCATATGTTGAGAACCTATCCGTTTTAAAAGTGAGTGTAGAAGTGTCTTTATCATACTTACAATCTAGAAGAGTAGATACTCCATTATGCACTCTTAAAATAGCTAAAGAATTCATATCCCATTTATCGTTAGCATCTAATTTAAAACTGATTTCCACATCCCCCTCAGTTTCGCTAATCTTGTTTTCTTCAGAATCTCCAACCTTTTTGAATAGGTTGATATCAAAGAAAGTGCCTACATTATATTCAGGAAATGAATTTTGAATTACGTTTTTATCAGCAATAATTGTTTCATTTGCATTATCGTCGTTTATTTCATTAACCTCAAGCCAGATATTAACGCCCTTAAGTGCCTCTGAATCAGTTATTGATAGAATCTTTTTAAGGTCATTATTGTTAACAATACTTGAATTGTAAGGATTAAGCTTATTATCTATTGTTGTTGAATTAGTAATGTCCTTTATTTCTCCAGCAACTCGAGGCACTTCCTTATATGCCATGTTTTTTGTTGAACTGCTATCTTCGGAACTACTAGCTTCTACTATTTTATAACTAACACTGGCGGTTACGTCTTGAGCTTCACCAAAACCTCTAATAACAGCTGTGTATTCTCCAGGTTCAGTAGGGAAGCTATCTAAAAGAACATTACCTTTGTAGTATTCAATCGAGCTATTCATTCCTGTCATAAATTCATCTACTGAATAGTTTAAGTTTAAGGAAGCTAGAAATTCTTCATCAATACCTGTTTGCACTAAACTTGCACCAGTTATGTTGCTGCCATAAACGCGATTTGTAGGTGCAACAATAGTTAAAGTTGCTGTATCTACAGGATCACTGCATCCACTGGCGGTACAAGTCGCTGTTATAGTGGCTCCATTACTTTCAAAATTATAATTATGAGTATGCACAGTTGCCACGGTTGCCCTGGTTGTTAAATGTAAAGTTGATTCTTTTTGAATATTATAATCTGCTAAATGTCTATCATCTTCTAGGGTAGTACCTGCAAATATTAATTTCTGACTATCAGTAGGAATCCCTTCTTTATCTTGAATCTTAGCTTTAACATTTTCTATTGTATCAGACGGTTCCACATCAAGAGTTATTGTAGTGTCATCTGATTTTTTAACATAAATATCCATAGCAAAAACATTTGTTAGAGTAAATTGTGTAAATAAAAAAATAGACAGAATTAAAACAAATGAGTGTTTTAAAGCTTTATTTTTTCTGAATTGTTTCATATAATTTATCCCCTCCTATATATTATATAAATAATTATATCACAAATAGGATACATGGACTATTACATTAATTCTCTAGTGGCTTTTTCTTAGCAGGTTTTAGTGAAAAGATAGTGAACAATTTCTTATTGTTGTTGAAGATTAAAATTTAGAGTGCTATTATCAAATAGTCCTCTAAAAAATTTATTTTAGAGTTGGTATAGGATAAAGAATTAATACACTTTAGGAGTTTAGAATGGAATTATATTCATTAGAATTTGCAATATTCATGGCGGTTTTGCTAGCAGTGTATTACGGAGTAGAGAAGATATTTAATCAATCTAAATATAACGAAGGTTATCAATGGATTGTGTTAACTGTTGCCAATATGATTTTTTACGGCTTATGTGGTTTAACTAATTTGATATACATTTTCATAACATCTGTAACTACCTTTGCCGCAGGCCTTTATATGAGCAAAAGGACAGAAAGAAACGCCCTAGATAAGAAAGCACTTAAGAATGACGAAACGAAGTCTAAAGACGAGATTAAAGAAGCTAAGGCAAAACTTAAAGCTAAGTACATGTTTGATAAGCGAGTAGCACTTGTAATTGTTCTACTTATTAATGTTGGAATTCTAGCTTATTTAAAGTACTGGTCAACAATTTACGAATTTTTCAATGGCCTAGGTGCCAAGTCAGTGGTAGAGACTATTGAAGAGTCTGTAACTGAAACAGGTAACACAATTTTTTCGGCCTCAAGTGTGGTGATTCCTCTTGGAATTTCCTTCTACACTTTCCAATCTATTAGCTATTTGATTGACATGTATAACGGAAAGTATAAGGCAGAGAATAATTTTTTTAAGTACCTTAATTTCGTATCTTTCTTTCCACAATTACTTCAGGGACCGATTAATAGATATGATCAATTGGGCAATCAGCTAAAAGAAAGACATAAATTTGATTTAGATAACATACACAGAGGTATGCTTCGTATGGCATATGGCTTTTTTAAAAAATATGCCATTGCCGATATGGTATCTCCTATTATCATAGCTGCCTTTAGAAATATAGATTCTAAGACACCTGGTTGTATAATTGTATTTACAATCCTACTTTATTCTATCGAGCAGTACTGCGATTTCTCCGGTGGTATCGATATGGTTATGGGTGCCTCAAAGATGCTTGGAATTGATATGATGGAGAACTTCCGTCAGCCATACTTTAGTAAGTCTTTAGGCGAGTTCTGGAGAAGATGGCATATTTCTCTTGGTGCTTGGATGAGAGATTACATTTTCTATCCAGTAGCCCTAACAAAGCCTATGCAGTCCCTATCTAAGGCTTGTAAAAAGATTAATAATAAAGCACTTGCAATTCACTTAAGTAGGACGCTTCCTGCCTGCCTTGCAAACCTACTAGTTTTCTTTATTGTTGGTTTGTGGCATGGTGCTAACGCCCACTTCCTTATATGGGGTATTTATAACGGTCTTGTAATCGCTCTTAGCGATCTTTTTAGCCCTGTATTTGATAAAATGGTAGCAATTCTACATATTAATAGAGAGAATAAGTACTACAAGGCTTTTGCTATTGTAAGAACCTTTATAGTTGTAAATATTGGTTGGTATTTTGACGTATTAGTAAATCCTAAGTATAGCTTCCTTTGCCTACGCAACACATTTACCTACTTTCATCCAGAGCGTTTCCTTAGAAGACTTAAGGATTGCGCAGTTTACCAGCAAAATCTATGCCTTAACCTAGCCTTTTTTGGCTGCATCGTGGTGCTTATTATCAGCATCCTAAAGGAGCGTGGCATCGACCCAAATGAAAAGCTTATGAAGTCCCCAATTCCTTTTAGAATTGTACTTTATTCAACACTAATAATTATGATGTTAGTATCCTTTGGACTTAGCAGTGCATCTAGCGGAAGCTTTATGTACGCGAACTATTAATAAGGAGGCTTTATGGAGAATAATGAAAATGTATCGCCACAGGCAAGCCAAAAGCCTAAGCGAAAGAAACATAAATGGATAGGTGTAATCATTGCAGTAGTCTGTGTGGTTCTAATTAATGAACTGCTTAAATTCTGTCTAGAGCCTTACGGTTCTGCCAGTCAGGTTATGTGGGATGATTACCATAAAGAAGACAGTATAGATCAGATTTTTGTGGGAAGTTCCCTTTGCTATGTAGGCATTAGCCCTTACGTGGTGGATGACATCATGGGCACTAATTCCTACAACATGGGTACCCCTTCCCAGTATCTAGCTCAAACTAAGCTAGCTATTAAAACCGCCATTGAAGATCACGGGGTAAAGCGCGTGGTTATGGCTCTTGGCTATTTCTCTCTTACAGGAGAGCGAAGCACTATAGCTGAAGTTTCATTTTTAAGAGCCAAGACAAAGGGCGAGTCCCTTCTAGAAAAGCTAACTACCTACGCTAATTACGCCTTTGATGAGGACATTGTGGGAACACCAGCTTCCCTAAACTATTTCTTCCCTTGGATTTACAATTCCGTGGATTTAAAAGAGGTGGCATCAAACGTTAAGGCAAAGCTTGAGGGCAAGCAGGCCACAGAGCAGGAGATGGTTAATAACGTCTACCGTCACTATGTAGGCAAGGGCTACGGCTACTTAACCGGCTATCTAAACTTTGATGATACAGGCAATGACACAACTTATTCCTACTATTCAGAGACCTTTAGCGAGGATTCTTTACAGGAATTACGAGACATTGCAAATCTTTGCCAGGAGAACGACGTTGAGCTTATAGTTATTGCCACACCACATCCTGCCTATGATGTATTGAGCTATGGCACTAATGGTGATGAATACTTTGAGAAAATGTTACTACTTCAGGAGCTTTTTGCAGAGTACGGAGCAGAATACTATGACTTTAATTTGGCTAAGGACGAGCTATTTACAACTAGTGATAGCTACTTCTTTGACCATGAGCATATGAATAAGGAGGGTTCGGAAGCATTTTCTACTTCCCTTGCAAATTTCCTTCTAATGAAGGAAGCAGGAGAGGACCTTTCAAGCCTCTTCTACACGCCAGAGGAGTATTTAGATTCCATAGATTACATATCTACAATCTGGTTTAATACTACAACTAAGACCAACGGAATCTCCGTTTCCTCAATTGCCTACACCGGCACAAATGTAGATGTAGAATATCAATATACAGTATATAATGAAAGCACTGGGGAATATAAGGTCGTTCAGGATTATTCCTCAAGCACTAGCTGCCTAATCCCTTTTGGTGCAGATGGAAACGATGATGGCAGCATAAAGATTGTAGTAAACGCCCGCCAAGTAGGCTCTGATTTGGCCTATGAAAAGCGTTGCGTACAAACTATTAGTTACGATAAATAAGAAAAGAGGCAAGCACATGAAAAATGTATTGGAATGGTTAGAAAACTCATCCGCAAACTACCCAGATAAGGTAGCCTTTGCCGATGTAGATAATACAATAACTTACAAGGAGCTAGAAATTGAAAGTGACATCCTTGCAAGTTACTTAATTAATGATGAGAAGGTCAGGGAAAGAGAGGCCATCGCCTTCTACCTTGAGAAGTGCGTAGACGCAACAGTGGGTATCTTTGCAACCCTTAAGACTCGCGCCTTCTATTCTTTTATTGATTTAAGAAGTCCAGAAACAAGACAGACAAAGGTCATTGAAACTTTAATGCCTAGGGTCATTTTCACCGACGACGCCAACTATTCTAGTGCCCTTAGTCTTTTTGATAAATATGAAAATTTAAAAATAATAAGCCTTGAAACTCTTCTTCAAAACCAGAGAAAAGATCGTAGTGAAGGCAATTTAGAGGATTTAATTGATAGAGAAAAACTTGTAAAAATAAGACAAACTGCCCTTTCAAATGATCCTGTTTATGTAAACTTTACAAGTGGTTCTACAGGAACTCCAAAGGGAGTTGTTGTAGGCCATGCCTCAATCATCGACTTTATTGAGGTCTTCACTAAGACTTTTGATTTGAATAAAAACGACATATGGGCTAATCAAGCTCCTTTTGATTTTGACGTATCCGTTAAAGATATATTTGCATCAATCTCAGTAGGTGGCACAGTTAACATCATCCCACGTAGTTACTTCTCAAATCCAACAGTCCTTATGGACTATCTCGTGGAGAGAAAGCCAACTGTCCTTGTGTGGGCTGTTAGTGCCATGTGCTTCGTGTCTATCATGAATGGCTTTGGCTATAAGGTGCCAACTAGCGTTAAGAAGGTCATCTTCTCTGGTGAAGTTATGCCAATTAAGCAGCTTAACGTTTGGAAGAAGTACCTTCCTGAGGCCACTTACGTTAACGTCTATGGCCCAACAGAGATTACTTGCAACTGCACTTATCATGTGGTGGACAGAGACTATGACCTTAAGGAAGTGATTCCGGCAGGTAAGGCTTTTGAAAATGAGCACGTATTCCTTCTAGATGACAACGATAAGGAAATCAGAGAAGCTGGCGAGGTTGGCGAAATCTGCGTATCCGGTGCTTGTCTAGCCCTAGGTTA
Source organism: Lachnospira sp. (assembly GCF_016290755.1). Classification (NCBI taxonomy): domain Bacteria; kingdom Bacillati; phylum Bacillota; class Clostridia; order Lachnospirales; family Lachnospiraceae; genus Lachnospira; species Lachnospira sp. Next base: position 22,478 of record NZ_JAEEVD010000028.1, on the reverse strand, counting down.
TTATAAGGATAAGGAAAAGACTAATGCAGCCTTCATGCCAAACCCTGCAAACACTGAATTCCTTGAGATGATGTATAGAACTGGCGACCTTGGTCGTTATGATGAAAATGGACTTCTCTACTACGTATCTCGTAAGGATTTTCAGGTTAAGCACATGGGCCAGAGAATCGAGCTTGGAGAAATCGAGGTAGCTGCTAGCTCAAAGGATAAGGTAGAGAGAACATGCTGCCTTTACGATAATAATAAGAAGAAAATCCTTCTCTTTGTCATGGGTGATGCCGACAAGAAGGAGCTCCTTGAAGAGCTTAGAGAAGATTTACCATCTTATATGATACCTAATAAGGTAATTATGATTGATGAAATGCCAATGACAAAGAATGGCAAGATAGATAGAAATGCATTAAAGCAGGTGGCAGGCTTGTAATTGCAGCTCTGCCCGCGCCAAGCGTCTGCTAAATCAAAAGAAAGAGGGAAATCATGAACTTAGAAGAACTAAAAGCAGTTGCCGATGAATACGGCAGCCCAACATACGTTTTTGATATAAAAGCATTAAAGGAAAGAATTGAAAAAATCAGACATATTATTGGAGAACAAGTAGGTCTTGTTTATTCAATCAAGGCAAATCCATTCCTTACAACAGAGCTTGTGGACCTTGTGGATGGTCTTGAGGTCTGCTCTCCGGGAGAGTTAGAACTTTGCGCAAAGTATAAGGTTGACCCAAGTAAGATCATTTACTCAGGTGTCTGTAAGACAGAAAAGGATGTAATCCGCGCCCTTGAATATGGGGTAGGAGTAGATAAAGAGCAAAGAAGCATTGCCACTTTCACAGCGGAATCTCTTCGTCAGGTGGAATATATCCAGAAACACGCAGACCACAAGGTAAATTTAATTCCTAGACTTAACGGCGGCAATCAGTTTGGTATGAGCAAGGAAGACCTTTTCTACTTAATTGATAACCGTGACAAGTATGACAAAATTGAAATAAAAGGACTTCATTTCTTTACAGGTACTCAAAAGAAACATGCTAGAAAGCAGCTAAAGGAGCTTGATAAATTAGCAGAAATCCTTGAAATTATAGAAAAAGAACATGGCTTTAAGATGGAAAGGGTTGAGTATGGCCCTGGAGCTAGAGTGCCAATTTTTGCAGAAGATGACAGCACTAACAGCTACGAATCCCTTGAGGAGATTAGCGAAGGCCTAAAGGCTTTGGCAGCTAAGGGTTATGAGCTAACTATTGAGATGGGACGTTTTATTGCCACTGAATGCGGTTATTATCTAACTTCTATCGTGGATATGAAGACTAACAAGGACATTGACTATGCCTTTATTGACGGCGGCCTTAATCACGTAAATTACTACGGCCAGATGATGGGTATGAAAGTTCCTGTGGTGGCTAATCTAAACACTAAGGAAGTTATAAGCTCTTTAGAAGATGTTCAAGAAAATGCCACAAAAAAGGCTTATTGTTTATATGGTAGCTTATGTACCACAAACGATATTATTGTAAGTCAGCTTCCTCTTGAATTAAATATGGGAGATGTACTTGCATTCTCAAACATGGGAGCGTACTCTATTACAGAAGGTATTTATCTATTCCTTAGTAGAACCCTTCCTCGAGTAGTATTGTGGGATGGAAGTGCTAGATTAGTAAGAGACTACGTGGAAAGCTACGAAATCAATTCTATGAATAGGTAAATTTTTTACAAAATTAATCATTAGAAAGGATAGACTTTTAAAGTCGAAGGAAAACTATGGAAGAACTTATTGAAATTTTACAGGACGTTAAGGAAGATGTAGATTTTGAAAATTGCACAACACTTATTGATGATCACATTTTAGATTCATTTGATATTTTACAGATCATCTCAGCTCTTACAGATGAGTATGATATTTCAATTCCAGCTAGCGAAATTATCCCAGATAACTTCAATAGCGCTGCAGGTCTTTTAGCAATGGTTGAAAGATTACAGGAAGATTAATCTTAAAATGTGTATGGTTTTGCAATGCAATTCCATACACATTTTTGTATATAAACCACAAACTGTATTGTCAAGTCTGTGTCAACTTTGTGAAAAAAGTGAAAGATTTATGAAAGCCTTTGAAAATGTATTGCATAGTATATTTTGTTATGGTAAACTTGCAAACGTTTGAGGCAGTAAAGCTTATTGCCTTGAATTAACTTAATAATTGCTTATTTGAGTACATGGGTGGATTCCCGAGGGGCCAAAGGGGACAGACTGTAAATCTGCTGGCACTGCCTTCGAAGGTTCGAATCCTTCTCCGCCCATTTGCATGTATTCTGCAGGTAGTAAAGCATTCTTAGTTGTCTTGTTGATCGTAAGATCTTTTTCCCAAGAGCGAGACATTGATGCATCGCTAGGATAACTTAGGCTACGCCAGTTTAACATGTATAAAAATATCGCAAGATTTCCTAATTTTAGGTTGACGAAGCTTCAATCTCGTGATAATATAACTAAGGTCTTGAGAGCACTTAAGACTAGGTTAATTGCTCATTGAGCAGTTATGCCGGTGTGGCGGAACTGGCAGACGCACAGGACTTAAAATCCTGCGGGACTTATACTCCCATACGGGTTCGATTCCCGTTGCCGGCATTACATTTTTGTAATAATAAGACAAAAGGACTACAAATTCGTTTGTAGTCCTTTTTTTTCTCCCACTTTACAGAAAATATTATTAATAGTAAAATTAAAATATGAATAGATGGGGAGGGCTTTTATGAAAGTTAAGAGATTGTTATCTTTACTCCTAGTATGTCTTTTTTCTTCAATGATGATTTTAAATCTTGGAGCTTGCGGTAAGAAAAAAGCACAAGAAGCGGAAACAGAAACAGAGACAGAGGAGACAACACAGGAGCAGACAGAAGCGCCTGAAGTAGTGGATGTAGTAGACGTTAATTCAAAGACAAGACCATTTGCCATTTCTATTAACAACGTCTATCCTGCAACTACAGTACAGCGTGGCCTAAACAAGGCCTTTTTAATTTACGAGATTCCAGTAGAAGGTGGTCAGACAAGACTTCTTGCCTTCTTTAAGGATGTAGAGGAAGACTTACAGGTAGGAACTGTAAGAAGTGCGAGACACAACATGTTAGATTACTGTTTTGAGTCAGATGCCATATTTGTTCATTTTGGTGGAAGTGACTGGGCTATTTCTCAGATTTCTTCAACAGGCATTGACGACATTAACGGTATGTATGATTCTCCTTTCTGGAGAGAGAATCCGAAGAACCTAGCAACAGAGCATACAGCTTATACATCAACTCTTAAGCTACTTGAGTATGCAAGGGACACTAAGGACTTTAATATGGAAGCAGATTCTGCTGAGGACACTTTAGTATTTAACTACAATGTTTCAGATGTGGATCTAAGTGGAGTGGAAGGCGCCCTTCCAGCAACTAACGTCAAGGTAACTATTGGCGGCGCCCAGACGACTACATTTTCATATGACCAAACAACTAAGGAATACACAAGAGCTAATAATGGCACAACAGCCTCTGACTATGGCACAGGTGAGAGCTTCACAGCAAAGAACATTATCGTTCAGAACATAAGCTATGGCTACATGTCAGATAACTACTGCTTAGACATTTACACAACTGGCTCAGGAACTGGCTATTATATTACAAATGGTAGCGCAATTCCAATCAATTGGTCTAAGGCTGATAGGTATGCTCAGACTGTTTATACTAATGCTGCAACAGGTGAAGAAATCGAGCTTTCCGATGGTAGAACTTATGTTGAGCTTCATCCAACTAGCGAAGGCTTGACTATTGAATAGTTTTAAAAACTATAGCAAGATAAATTAAGAATTGATATAATGAGTACTGTACGATATGCAGTACTCATTTTTTTAAGAAGGACATTTAATATGGTAGATTTAGGCGCGAAGTTATCAGTTGTAATGCCGGCCTATAATGAGGAAAAACTAATCTATGAGAGTTTGATGAAGACTATTAGTATTGTGTCATCTTTTGTAGAGGATTTTGAAATTGTAGTGGTAAATGATGGTAGCAAAGATAATACATTAAAGGAGATTAAGAGGGCAGCAAAGGAAGACTCCCGCATTAGACCTGTCTCTTACGGTAAGAATAGAGGCAAGGGTAATGCAATCATGGCGGGGGTTATGCAGTCCGATGGAGAATATATCGCATTTCTTGATGCGGATTTGGAGCTAAATCCAATGCAGCTTGAGGGCTACTTAGAGAAGATGCTAAGAGATAACAAGGATGTAGTCATTGGCTGTAAATTTCATAAAGATTCTAAACTAAAATATCCTTTCAAGCGAAAGGTCATAAGCATGGGTTACTACCTTATGCTGCTTGTGCTTTTCCACCTAAATGTGAAGGATACACAGACAGGAATCAAGGTCTTTAAGGCTTCAGCAATCAAGCCTGTAGGCCATTTAATTAGAACCGCAGGTTTTGCTTATGATATCGAGCTTTTAGTGGCGGTTCACAGAAGAGGGGCAAAGATTGCGCAGATGCCAGTAGAGGTTGTGTTTGTTAGAGAGAAGAACGCCAACCGAATCGGTTTAAAGGACACTTGGCATGTATTTCTAGATACTTGGAAGATTTTTTACAGGGTTTATTTTTTACATTATTATGATGAGAAAAGGTAGGGGACGCCTATGTATATAGTTACTAGTATTTTATTTTGGGGAATTCTATTAGGACTTTTTGCAATCTTTAACAAGAGGTCATTTTTATTCAAAGAAAATGTTAGCCTTAATTCCACTTTTAAAAAGGGAATTGAGCTTTCCATAATGCTAGTAACTATATTAGTTCTCCAGCTCCCAATGGGGCTTAGTAACAGCTGGAATGGGGTTAATAATAATCACCACGACCAGTATGAGCTTTTGGCTGATAGCTTCCTTGAGGGCCACTTATATCTAGATTACGACGTGGACCCAAAGCTAGAAGCCCTATCTAATCCTTACGACTATCAGGTGCGTAAGCTAAACGACATATCCGTTCACTGGGATAGCGCCTATTTTGAGGGCCACTACTATGTCTACTTTGGAGTAGTGCCAGTGATTCTTTTATTCCTACCTTTTAAGTTAATTATAGGCTTTAGCCTGCCAACAATCATAGCAACTAGGATTTTTGTAATCTTTATCGTTCTAGGAATCTTCTTCCTTTTGAAAATGTTACAAAGGCTTTTCTTTAAAAAGCTTCCCGCAAGCCTAGTTTCTCTATTATCTGTTACTGTATCAGTCCTTAGCGTCTGGTATATTCTTGATGCACCAGAGCTTTACTGCACAGCTATTTCTTGTGGTTTGGCTTTTCAGATTTGGAGTTTTTATTTCTTTATTCATGGCGTTTTTTTACAAAAAAAGAATTGGAAAGTTATAAAGGATGCAATCCTTGGCTCCCTTTGTGGCGCCCTAGTTTGGGGCTCAAGACCAACTATAGGACTAGCAAGCCTTGCGGTGATTCCTTTTATAATTATATATGTGAAGAAGTTTAGGGCAGGAGATTATGAAGTCGGCGGCCGAGTGGAGGTTTGCAGCGAGCCTGCCTGCGAGAATGGCGACTTAGTTTCACTCGCAGCAAGCCGCGGCCAGGTTTCAATCTTACGTAACCTCTGCATTGCAGCTCTACCATACCTCCTTGTAGCCCTAGCTCTTATGCTTTACAACTACCTACGTTTCCAAAATCCTTTTGAATTTGGACAGTCTTATCAAATGACAGTGACAGACCAATCGGCCTACGGTAACATTTTCAAACGCTTCAATCTAATTGATGTGCTAAACGGACTTGTTTACAACTTCATTAGTTTTAAGACTATAAAGGAGAGCTTTCCTTTTGTAGGCTTTTCGGGGGTATTGTTTGAATTCCCGATACTAATTGCCGTCTTTGCTGCATTTTCAAAAAGAGCTTCTTATAAATTAAAGAAGGAGGGGCTCTACGGCTTTAGCCTCTGGCTCTTTGTCTTGCCTATTGTGATTACAGTGCTTTCTGTGTGCTGGACCCCTTACCTACTTGAAAGATACAAGCTAGATTTCCTATTACTTATGGGAATCAATGCCTTTATCTGCCTTGCAAGTCTTGAGGCCACGGCTAGTAAGAAATATAAAAATGATATAAGGCAATTTATAGCGTATCTTTGCATTATTACAATACTTGGGGCTATAGCGCTTTTTATCACTCCTTACGATGCAAATTTCACTAAGAATAGTCCAGAAATATTGGAAAAGATTTGCAAATGTATATTTTTTGGAAAGAAATATTTGTAAATTGATACTTACACGAAAAAGTTTTACAATATATAATAATCAATTGTGGGTTTATGTGAAAAATATATATGGGGAATTATTATCAGTAAACTTGTTGACTTTATCTTTATATAAGAGGATAATACAACAATTGTAAGCCAGAAAAAGTAGATTACGCTTAGTAATCGATCTTTAGGAGGATTTTTATGGTTAATTCAATCGTATTGTGCTTACCATTCGTAGGATTATTGCTATGTATAGCACTTTTTCCTATCTTTAATGCAGAATGGTGGGAAAAGTACAAGGCCATCGCTGTCGCATTCTGGATTATTGTATTTGCAATTCTTTTTACAATCAGTAACAGTATTGTGGGAACAGCTGAGTCTGTATTAGAGAGTTTCTTCGGAGACTATCTTACTTTTATCGTCCTTTTATTTGGACTTTATTGTGTGGCAGGTAATATTTCTTTTGACGGTGACCTAGCTGGTTCGCCAGGAGTTAATGTTATATTACTTATAATTGGAACATTTCTTTCAAGTATCATCGGTACCACAGGTTCATCAATGCTTATGGTTAGACCTATAATCAAGATGAATTCTTGGAGACGTCATAAGGGACACATCATGATTTTCTTCATTTTCATGATCAGTAACCTTGGAGGCGCCCTAACACCTATGGGTGATCCACCACTTTTAATGGGCTTTATGCGTGGTGTACCATTCTTTTGGAGCTTGAATCTATTCCCAGTTTTCATATTTAATTTAGCAGTTCTTTCTGTTATCTTCTATTTTATTGATAGAAAGAGATATAAGAGAGATTTAGCAAGAGGTCGTAGACCTGACCTTTCAAAGGCCGGAACAGAGATTAAGTTCTCAGGACTTCACAATTTAATTTTCTTAGTAATGATCGTTGTAGCGGTTATCTTAAGTGGTGTTTTACCTACACTTCCTGCATTCCAGGATGCAGAGGGAGCTGTACTTGGTATTCACATTTTAGGCGAAGTTACATTTACATTCCCAGCTATGATTGAGTGTGTAATTATCTTACTTGCAGCCTTCCTTTCATTTAAGACTACTAATAAGGAAATCAGAGAGAGAAACCATTTCACATGGGGCGCTATCGAAGAAGTAGCAATTCTTTTCATTGGTATCTTTATTACTATGGCACCAGCTCTTACATTACTTAAGTCAGTTGGCCCAGACCTTGGTCTTACAAAGCCTATGCAAATGTTCTGGACAACCGGTGCGCTTTCAAGTTTCCTTGATAACACACCAACTTACCTTGTATTCTTAACTGCCGCAGGTACACTTGGTTACACATCAGGTATTGCAACAACAGTTGGTACAATTCCAGCTCATATGTTACTTGCAATCTCATGTGGTGCCGTATTTATGGGAGCTAACACATACATCGGTAATGCACCTAACTTTATGATCAAATCAATATCAGACGAAAACGGTATCAGAATGCCAAGCTTCTTTGGTTATATGAAATGGTCTATTGGTATTTTAGTGCCAGTGTTCATTCTTGATACTTTAGTATTCTTCTTATAGGAGGTAGAATATGAGTGATAATATGACACAGAAAGAAATTACTAAGTCTGATCTTGCAAAGTTAGCTGAGCAGATTTATGACTTAGATAAAAAAGTTTACGAAGCAACAGGTTCTAAACTTGGTCGCTTATTTAGTGATGATAGAACAACATCAGTTGAAGAGATTATGGAGACTATGACAGAGGGTAATAAATCTCATGCCCTAAGAAGTATGGTAGCCTTAATTGGTAACATGGCTCGTACAATCAAGCAGAGAGACCACCAGGCTTGGAAAGAGATTATGAAGGAATACGATAGCATTTTAAAAGAAATCTCAACTATGTCTCCAGGCTTTGGTCAGGTAGAAATTCTTGATTATGAAGCAGCTAAATTATGTGACGTAAGTAATGCGGTTGATGCAGGTGTTAAGCATCATCGTATCATTTGCATAAACAGAACTTATGGTAGCGCAGGTACTGAAATCGGTTTTGCGCTTGCTGATAAGTTAAAATGTAACTTCTACGATGCAGAAATCTTCCAGGAAGTTATTAGTAACCTTGAGGAAGGAAGAAACGTTAACGCAATTCAGAATTCCAAGGATAAGGGTTACAAGTATGATAGAAAGAAGCATAGTGTCTTCTATGAGAAGAACTCAGATCAGTTAAGATATCTTTTAAAGAATCTCAACAGATATCATGGTCTTCCATTAAAGGATGCAGTTTTCTTTAAGATCAGTGAAATTCTTTGCGATATTTCAAAGAGTGAGGACTTCGTTGTTATGGGTAGATGCGCGGATGCCATTCTTACTAATAACCACATCCCTCACGTTAGTATCTACATTACAGCGCCAGAAGATGAGCGTATTAAGAGAATGATGGAAATTAACGGAACTGACTATAAGACTGCTAGAAAGCACTTAAGAAAGGTCGATAAGTTTAGAAACAGATATTACAAGTATTATACAAGTAAGGACTGGGACGAAGCTAACAACTATGACTTCTGCTTAAATAGTTCTAGATACGGAATTGCAGGATCTGTGGATTTAATTGTAGATATGCTTACAAGAACAGAAAACTGTTAAAATTTTGATAAAGAATTATAGAATCTATACAATTAATTTGTTATAATATTAGTGATAAGGTGATGCTTTTTATTAGCATCACCTTTTGATTTATGGGCGTTCTTAGAGGTAGTATATGTATAATTTTGATTTTGATATATGTGCAATTATTATAAGTTTAATTGTAATGGGCTGCATGTTTGTCATTAAAGACAGAGATAGAGATGAGAATAAGATGTTTTTCTGGATCGTTATTAACGGTCTTATTTGTGCGGTCTTAGATATCATTTTCTCGGTTGCAGTAAATAACAAGGGTTGCATACCACTCCCTCTTTTTTATACCTGCAACAATTTATATTTGCTAATTCATAATTTCGTGCCATATCAGTATTACATTTACGCCAACATGATTTCTGGCGCTTTTTATAAGACTGATAAGAAGAAGTACAATCTACTTCTCATTCCTTATTTTGTAAATTTTGTACTTCTTATAACTAACAGATTCCACAATCTAGTATTCTCTTTTGATAGTAATTACGGCTATCACAGAGAAATACTTATGATTTGCATATACGGTGTGACATTATTTTATTTAATATTCTTTTTGGTACACATGATTATCTACTTTAAGTCTATTAGGCTTAAGATGGTGATTATGTTGTCTCTCTTTATCTGGAGTGGAATAGTTTCCGTTATTGTGCAGTATTTTTACCCACATCTTTTAATCGAGTTATTCGTGCAGGCGGTGGTTTATATGTCTGTTATGATTAGTCTTGATGATGAGGCAAGCCACAAGGTATCAGAGTATGACGTATATAGCCGCAACACCTTTAAGCGAGATGTGAAGCTTTTAATTGATAGTGACAACAAGTTTAGCGTTATAATGCTTAAGCTTACTAATATAGAAGGTTACATGTCTGTTCTTGGTATTGATCAGATTAACGAGAGTTTATTTAATATCGCTACTTGGCTAAAGACTGTGGATAGGCAGGCTAGGGTTTATTCTTTAAATGTAGGCGTATTCGCAATTGTCCTTACAGGTCAGGAGAATAACAAAGCCGAATATGTTTCCTACGTATTAAACACTAGATTTAGAGAGGCTTGGAAGGTTAATGACATTGATATAGAATATAATGCTATAGTCTATGAGGTTCATGTGCCGGATAACCTAAACCGCGTGGAGGAGCTTTTACTTCTTGGCTATTCTGAGACTGGCAATGGTTCAAGAGTAACCTTTGTCTCAGGAAAGGGACTTGAGGAGTTAAAGCGTAGATTAAAGATTGAGCAGGCCGTTAGACGAGCTTTGATTTCTAATAATTTCAAGGTTTACTATCAGCCAATTTGGGATAGAGTGCACAACAAGATTAAGTCGGCAGAGGCCTTACTTAGACTTTACGACCCAGAGATTGGGGCTATTAATCCTGAGGAGTTTATTAGAACTGCTGAGAAGAATGGCGCCATCATTGGCATCGGAGAATTTGTCTTTGAGGATGTGTGCCGCTTCTTAAGCGAAAGAGACTTAAAGAGTCTTGGAATTGACTATATCGAGGTTAATTTATCTCCTGTGCAGTGTATGCAGCGAGACTTAACCGATAAGTTCATTGATATTATGAGAAAATATAACATCGACGTGAACATGCTAAACCTTGAAATTACAGAGACAGCAGCCGTCGAGAATACAGAGGTTATGAAACGGACAATTAACAAGCTTCGTGAAATTGGCTTTGCAACTTCTATTGATGATTTTGGTACTGGCTTTGCTAGTATGAGTAGCGTCTTTAATATTGATTTTAAGCTATTAAAGATTGATAGAGAGATTCTTTGGAGAGCAGAGGAGAACGAAGAGGCCATGATTATGCTTAAGAATACCATTGAGATGGGTAAGCGTATGGGCAGAAAGATTGTTCAAGAGGGAGTAGAAACAAAGGCACAGAAGGAGCTTATGGAGTCCCTAGAGTGCGATTATTGTCAGGGCTTTTACTTCTCAAGACCTATTCCTGAGGATGAGTTCGTGGAATATGTGAAGAAGTATAATGGAATAAACTAATGTGTTGTAGCCCTATGATACATTTTTAAAATTTAAAAAAATTAAATGAATACCACCTTAATATGGAGAAAATAATAATTGTTAATATCCTATTAAAGGTGGTATTATAATGTGGATATTTATGAAAGGTTGATTATTGTTATGGGATTATATTGAACGAAGCATCGTTAAGAAATTTAGAAAAATTACTTATATAGAAAGACAGGAAAATAAAATGATTAAGACAAGATTAGTAAAGCTACTATCTAACTCAAAAAAATACATTTACCTTAACATCATTATTCAATGGGTTGCCTTAGTAGCGCAGATGTTAGCTATATTTACCATCACAAGTTTTATAGCAGATATTTTTGAATCTAATGTGCCTTCGTTGCTAAAAAACATCGCAATCGATTGGGTGGTTATTGACGTTACAGGCGTTACCATCAACTGGACTATGCTTGCCCTAGTTTTAGTGACATTGGCTTTACTTATTATAATAAGAATGATTTGCGACAAGCTCCTTGCAAGAATCAACTACCTTGCAAGCGCAGATGTTAAGAAGCTTTTAAGAGACAAGATTTATGAGAAGCTCCTTCAGATTGGACCTTCTTATAAGGAGAAGGTTTCAAGCGCCGAGGTTATTCAGTTAAGTACTGAAGGCGTGGAGCAGTTAGAGGTATATTTTGCCAAATACATCCCTCAGCTCTTCTACAGCCTCCTTGCTCCCCTCACTCTCTTTCTTTGCCTTGTAAATATTAGCTTTAAGGCAAGTATTACCCTTCTTATCTGTGTGCCACTTATTCCGATTTCTATCGTGGTGGTGCAGAAGATCGCAAAGAGATTACTAAGCAAATATTGGGGAATCTACACAGAACTTGGGGATTCCTTCCTTGATAACTTAAACGGTCTCACAACTCTTAAGCTTTATCAGACAGATGATTTAAAGGCAGACGAGATGGATATTGAGGCCAACAGATTTAGAAAAATCACAATGAAAGTTCTCACAATGCAGTTAAACTCTACATCTGTTATGGATATTGTGGCTTACGGCGGCGCAGCTGTGGGTATGCTTGTGACAATAGTTGAATATTTTAATGGAAATATCGGACTTGCAGGAACTTTATCAATTATTTTACTTTCATCAGAATTTTTCATTCCTCTAAGACTTCTTGGCTCATATTTCCACATCGCCATGAACGGAATGGCAGCAGCAGATAAGATTTTCGCCTTGCTTGATATGGAAGTGGACAAGAAGGGAGAAAGGGAGCTTGCTAAGGGCAAGGAATCAACTCTTGCCTTCATGAAGGGTGCCAAGGCCGATTCAGTTACGGTTACTTTTGAAAATGTATCTTTTGTTTACGATGATACAAGAAAAGTCCTAGAGAACATAAACCTTGACATACCAAGCGCTAGCTTTATTTCTATTGTTGGTGAGTCAGGTAGCGGAAAGAGTACAATTGCAAGCCTCCTAACTGGAAAGCATAAAAACTTCTCTGGTAGCATTAAGGTTAACGGTTTGAATATTTCGGACATTAAAAGTGAGAGCTTACTTAGCAATATCACATTAGTTAAGAACAATAGTCACATTTTCAAAGGTACAGTTAGACAAAATCTCTACCTTGGAAAGGCCAGTGCTAGTGATGAGGAGCTTTGGGATATATTAGAGAAGCTTTCTCTTAAGGAAATTTTCGAGGCTAGAGAAGGCCTTGATACTGAGATTCTAGAGAGAGCTACTAACCTTTCCGGAGGTCAGGCACAGCGTCTTGCTATTGCAAGAGCCCTACTTGCGGACACACCGATGTACATCTTTGATGAGGCAACTTCAAACATTGATGCCGAAAGCGAAGAGATTATTATGAAGCTTATCACTGAGCTTTCTAAGACAAAGACAGTGGTTTTAATTTCTCATAGATTGAAAAATGTTGAAAAATCCGACTGCATCTACGTCCTTGATAAGGGCAGAATCGTTGAGACTGGTAAGCATTCTGAGCTAATCCTCAACCTAGATGAGGCAGATTCAAAGGCTGAGGAAGGTTATGGAACTTACGCAAGTCTCTATAATGCTCAGGCTAAGTTAGAGAATTTTAGAAAAAATGAGATATCAACACAGAAGACTTACGATGCTAGAGAAGGTGTTTGCCTTTATAAGTTAAAGGCCGAGCCAACAGCTGAGGAGTTAGAGCGTGAGCGCATAAGAGAAGAGGAACGAAAGGCCTTTGAGGCTGAGCTTGAGGCTAAGAAAGAGGCCGAGAGAAGTAAGAGAGCCCTTCTTAAGGTTAAGAATAATCTCTACGAAACTAAGGGTTATACTCGTTCAAGCTACTATGTGGATGGCTTTAGAGACTCAAAGAATGAGATGCCAACAGAGCATCATCATTTTGCTGAAAATGTTACATTTTCAAAGGACAAGGAAAATAAAAGAAGAAATGGCCTTGTAATTAGCTTTAAGCTTCTTGGCCTAATTAAGCCACTTCTTGGAATCATTGCGGCAGCAGTGCTTCTTGGAACTATCGGTTATCTTTGCGCAATTTCCCTTACAATCATTGCAACGGGCATTGTGTCAGAGTTCTGGGGTTCTCATTATGTGGCAAATGGTATGGCAGGTTCAGTGGTTTGTGGACTTTCAGCCGATCAAAGACAGATAGCCCTAGTGCTTCTTGTAGTTATTGCGGTGGCTAGAGGCTTCCTACATTATGCTGAGCAGTACTGTAATCACTTAATTGCCTTTAAGTTGCTTGCCATTATTAGACATAAGGTTTTTGAAAATTTAAGACGTTTGGCACCAGCTAAACTTGATAGAAAAGACAGAGGTAATTTAATTTCAATTCTTACCTCAGACATTGAGCAGCTAGAAGTTTTCTATGCTCACACTATTAGTCCGATTTTTATCGCCCTTTTAGTAAGCATTGTTATGCTTGTGTTCCTTGCACATTTCTCTCCAGTAATTGCGGTGATTGCAGGCCTTGCATACTTTACAATCGGTGTGATTATTCCATTTATTAACTCAAAGCTTACAGCTAAGGCGGGGCTAGAGTTTAGAAATGGTCTTGGCGAATTAAACAGCTACTGTCTTGATTCTCTTCGTGGTATCGATGAGACAATTCAGTACAGCGGAGGTTTAGTTAGAAGACTTAATATGGCGAAAAAATCCAACAAGTTATCTAAGTCACAGCTTATCCTTGCTAGATTTGCAGGAGATTCCCGCATGTGGTCAGATTTCGTGATTTTAGTTTGCTCATATCTCGTATTTGTAGTGGCACTTTTCCTTGCTGAAAATAACGCTCTTACATTTACAGAAAGCTTAATGTGCACCGTAGCAGTTATGGGTTCTTTCGGCCCTGTGCTTGCCCTTTCATCTCTTTCAAATAATCTAAATCAGACTTTTGCAAGTGGTGACAGAGTGCTAAAAATCCTAGAGGAAGAGCCTGAAGTTCAGGAAATTACTGATGCTAAGGACTTAGATTTTAATAAAGAAAATACGAATAGTGGAATTTCTATCCTTGTAAAGGATATTAGTTTCGCTTATAATGAAAAGGAAATATTGCGTGACTACAATGCATTTTTTGAAGCTGGAAAGATCACTGGCATCCATGGCGAAAGCGGTTGTGGCAAATCTTCACTTCTAAAGGCAATTATGAGAATCCATGAGATAAGTGCCGGGGGCATTTATTTTAATAAACAGGAGCTAAAGGACATTAACACAAGCTCTTTGCGTTCTCACATTGCTTTTGTAAGTCAGGAGACAGAGCTCTTTAATGACACAATTGCCGCTAATATTAAGGTGGCTAATGCAAATGCTACAATGGAGGAAGTCATTGAAGCTGCCAAGAAGGCATCAATCCATGACTTTATTATGAGCCTTGAAAAGGGCTATGATACAGTGATTGGCGAGTTAGGAGAAGGCCTATCAACAGGTGAGAAGCAGCGCCTTGGCGTGGCAAGAGCCTTCCTTTCAGACGCCCCAATCATTCTTATGGATGAACCAACTTCAAGCCTTGATTCCCTAAACGAAGGAATCATCTTAAAGGCCTTATCAGAGACTTGTGATAACAAGACTGTTGTCATTGTTTCTCATAGAGCCTCAACAATGAATGTAGCAGATAATGTGATTCAGATGTAATTGGTGTGATAAGCGTCGCAGACGGTTATCGCAGAAGGAGGTAGTATGGCATCGCAATATAGTTGTGATTATTGTAATAACCTCGTCTTTGATGACGAGTTAGAAGAATATGTCTGTGATGTTAATATGGACGAAGATGACTATGCTAGATTATTAAATTCAAAGTATAAACAATGCCCATATTATCAAAGCAATGATGAATACAAGGTGGTTAGGCACCAAATGTAGCAAGCCCTTTAGGGGTTGCTACTTAGCGTCAAGCTGATTGCCGAAGGCAATTCTAATGCTTGATGTTCCTGTAAATGTAGCAAGCCCTTTAGGGGTTGCTACTTAAGTTTAAATGTAGAGGTAAGGATATGGACGATAAAAGATTTGCAGTTTTAATTGATTCAGACAATATTTCGTCTAAATATATTGGTAGCATTTTAGATGAAATGACAAAATATGGAGTTATAACTTATAAGAGAATTTACGGTGATTGGACTAGTACACAAGCTGGCAAGTGGAAGAAGGAGCTTATGGAAAATTCAATCACTCCAATTCAGCAGTTTAGAAATACAGTGGGTAAGAACGCTACGGATTCCACATTGATTATCGATGCTATGGACATTTTATATACCCACAGCGTGGATGGTTTTTGTATTGTAAGTAGCGACGGCGATTTCACTAGACTTGCTAGCCGACTTCGTGAGTCCGGCATGGAGGTCATTGGAATGGGGGAGAATAAGACTCCACGTTCCTTTAGAGCTGCTTGCTCCGTATTTACAGATCTAGAATTGTTGCTAGATCAAAACGACGACGACGATACTGAGATTGATAAGAAGAAGGCCAAGAAGCCAGAGATAGTGCTTACCCAGAACAAGGTTGAGAACGCTATTATTGAGATTATTACTGAAAATGATAACAAAGGCCGCCAGACAGGTCTCGGGGAGATTGGTAGTCGTCTTCAGAAGAAGCATTCAGATTTCGATGTAAGAAATTATGGATATAGTTCGCTTTCTAAGTTCCTCGAGGAAATAGAAGCATTTGATGTTAAAAATGTTAATAACACAGTAGTAGTAAGCCTTCGCGAGGATGACTCAGCCCTTAAGCAGGTCATCGATTTTGCAGTTGATAGCGTAGGACAGACAGGAAAGACAGGCATGGAGCTTGGCGCTCTAGGACAGAGAATACATAGCAAATTCCCTAACTTTAAGGTTAAAGAGTATGGTTACTCAACCCTTTCAAAGTTTATAAACGGAATTAAGGTGCTAAAGATTGCAAGCGTAGACGGAAGAAAACTGGTATTTATTACTGGACAGAAAGGATAATTTTTTAAAATGGAAAAGATAGCAAGTTTTAAGGTTAACCACTTAGATTTACTTACAGGAGTTTATGTTTCAAGAAAGGATCATGTAGGAGCAGAGACAATTACTACATTTGACTTAAGATTTACAAGACCAAATGTAGAGCCACCTATGGACAATCCTGGTTTACATACAATCGAACATCTTTGGGCAACTTTCTTTAGAAACCACGAAGAATGGGGACCTAAGACAATTTACTTTGGACCAATGGGTTGTAGAACAGGTTTCTATGTAATTTTTGCAGGTGACTTAAAGTCTGAGGATATTATTCCTGTTTTAAGAGAAGCAGCAGATTTTGCATTGGCTTTCAATGATGAGATTCCAGGAGCTACTCCAAGAGACTGCGGAAACTATTTAGATAACAACTTAAACCTAGCTAAAATCTACATCAGAAAGTTTAAGTCTGAGGTTTTAGATAGACCAACTCTCGATAGATTAAGCTATCCACAGTAGTTTGCTTAACATTATTAAGTTAGGCCTAATAAGATAAGCTATGGGTCATTGACTGACTATATTTTCTTAAGTACATTTTCAAAAACTGATTAAGAATCAAAAGGTTTTTAAGAAAATGTATTAATATTCTAAGCTTTTTAGAAAATAACTTGCAATGATTTCTGATTTAGGTTATTTTATTACATGTAGTCAACAAGCACTACAAGAAGGAATTTAAGATTCTAATATATTGAATATAAGAACAATGGCGTTCACTTTTCGAAAAGTTTTTTAAATTTTCGTTTAGTGGCGCCTTTTTATTTTCTGATATGAGGTTAAGAAAATAAAGTATACAATATGTAGGAAATAATGCGAAAAAACCTATAGCATTCTTCCTGAAAATTGTAAAATTTCATAGTTGATTAATTTTCTAAAGTTTTGTAGACTATGTAAGGACAAAGGTTCTTATTTTTAATTAAGAATATTAGCAAGAAAGGTGAAGAAGTTATGAGTGAGAGATTCAATGTAGCCGATATCTTTGGCGAGAACGTATTTAACGACACAGTTATGAAGGAGCGTTTACCTAAGAACGTATATAAGAATTTACGTTTAACAATGGATGGTAAGCAAGAATTAAGTAAGGAAGATGCCGATGTAGTTGCTAACGCAATGAAGGATTGGGCTATCGAGAAGGGTGCAACACACTATACTCATTGGTTCCAGCCACTTACAGGTGCTACAGCTGAAAAGCATGATTCATTTATTTCTGCACCAAAGTCTAATGGTAAGGTTTTAATGGAATTCTCTGGTAAGGAATTAATCAAGGGTGAGCCAGATGCTTCATCATTCCCATCAGGTGGCTTAAGAGCTACATTTGAAGCAAGAGGTTATACAGCTTGGGATTGTACATCACCAGCTTTCGTTAGAGAAGATGCTGCAGGTGCAACATTAATTATCCCTACAGCTTTCTGTTCTTATACAGGAGAAGCTCTTGATCAGAAAACTCCACTTCTTCGTTCAATGGATGCCATTAATAAAGAGGCATTACGTTTAGTTAGATTATTTGGAAATACAGAAGCTACTAAGGTTACACCATCAGTCGGTGCTGAGCAGGAGTATTTCATCGTAGATAGAGAAAAGTATTTACAGAGAAAGGATTTAGTATTCTCTGGTAGAACTTTATTTGGTGGTATGCCACCTAAGGGTCAGGAATTAGATGACCATTACTTCGGTGCTATTCGTGAAAGAATTGCAGCATACATGAAGGATGTTAACAAGGAATTATGGAAGCTTGGCGTTTCAGCTAAGACTCAGCATAACGAAGTTGCTCCTGCACAGCACGAGCTTGCTCCAATCTATGCAGAGTGTAACATTGCAACAGATAACAACCAGTTAACAATGGAAGTTATGAAGAAGGTTGCTTATAGACATGGTTTAGTTTGCCTCTTACATGAGAAGCCATTTGCAGGTGTTAACGGTTCAGGTAAGCACAATAACTGGTCTATGACTACAGATAATGGCGTTAACTTACTTGATCCAGGTAAGACACCACATGAGAACATTCAGTTCTTATTAGTTCTTGGTTGTATCATGAAGGCTGTTGATACACATGCAGATCTTTTAAGAGAGTCTGCATCTAACGTTGGTAACGACCACAGATTAGGCGCTAATGAGGCACCTCCAGCAATTATCTCTATGTTCCTTGGTGAGCAGTTAGAAGATGTTGTTATGCAGCTTATTGATAAGGGTGATGCTACAAGCTCAATCCAGAAGGGTAAGTTAAAGACTGGTGTTAAGTCTTTACCAGACCTTGCTAAGGATGCAACAGATAGAAATAGAACATCACCATTTGCTTTCACAGGTAATAAGTTCGAATTCAGAATGGTTGGCTCAGCAGATTCAATTGCTCCAGCTAACGTAGTTTTAAATACAATCGTAGCAGAAAGCTTCAAGGAAGTATGCGACGAATTAGAGAAGGCTGAGAATCTTGATATGGCTATCCATGACAAGATTAAGGAACTCTTCACTAAGTATCATAGAATCGTATTCAATGGTAACGGATACTCAGATGAATGGGTAGCAGAAGCAGAGAAGCGTGGCCTTCCAAACATCAGAAATATGGTAGATGCAGTTTCAGCTCTTACAACAGATAAGGCTGTTAAGTTATTCGAGGAATTCGGTGTATTTACTAAGACAGAGCTTGAATCAAGATCTGAAATTAAGTACGAAGCTTACTCAAAGGCAATCAATATCGAAGCTAAGACAATGCTTGATATGGCTGCTAAGCAGATTGTACCAGCTGTTGTATCTTACTCAACAGAAGTTGCTAACTCAGCTCTTGCAGTAGCAGAAGTTGGTTGCGATAACTCAGTTCAGAAGGAATTATTAGCAGATATTACAACAGAGCTTAAGGCTGTTAAGGAAGCTCAGGCTAAGTTATCAGAAGCTGTTTGCAAGGCTGCTAAGCTTACAGGTGCTAAGGAACAGGCTGTATTCTACAGAGATGTTGTTAAGACAGCAATGGATGAACTTAGAAAGCCAGCTGATAAGCTTGAAATGCTTGTTGATGAAGAATACTGGCCATTCCCTCAGTATGAGGATTTAATCTTTGAAGTTTAATCATTGATTATATGATAGTAATTAATAAATTACAATTGAATATGGTATAGCTAGTTAGATTTAACCATTATAAAGAATAAGACCTGCAAGATAACTTGCAGGTCTTATTTAATGTATATTATATAATGATTTATAAATTAGCTTATTTATATAGCATTAAGAGATACATTTTCATATTAATTATCAATCGTAGCAGATCCTGTTAAACTAGCGTGTACGATAAATCTCTGCTTACCGTCGTTAGTACATGTAGAAAGTGTAATAACCTGCTGAGAATTGCTAATATCAACACCTGTGTCATATAGTGACTGTGACTGCATCTGGCTAGCCCATGTTCTCATAGCATTAAGTGTTGAGAAATTGTAGGTATATGTATCACTAATAGGTTCGCTAACATAACAAGAGAAGATTGTATATTCTCTTAATTCATTTCCTGTGTAAATGTAAATCTTATCGTTATTTCCTGATCTATAGTAGCTTTCGCTGTTGTAATATTTTAATAAACCAAACATGCTACCATTCTTCATGTTATGACCATAAATAATAACGTGACTTGCATTAATTCCACCATCAATTCGGCTATCCTCGAAAAGACATCCGCTTGAATTGTAAGTTCCATCGATTAGGTGATGTAGATAATAATCATTATCTGTGTATTGCACCATTGGTAATCTTATGTCTATTGAAGGGATGTAGATATAACCAATAGCGTAGGAATTTATTGCCTTTAGAGCTTCTTCATCGTAAACAAATGGAATGTCTACGGAACTTTGCTGACCATTTTCATCAGTAATCACGATAGTTTGCTCTTCGCTTTGAATTACATCATCCTCTACCTTCTTGTAGGTATCTGTACCCTTTTTATACTCTAGTAAAATGCTAATCAAGTTATAGGCTGCAAATACAAACACACAAGCTGCAACTACTAGAATTACTCTGTTAATAATTCTATTGCGCTTCTTCTTAGCTTCTTTCTTTTCAAATTCCAATTCTGCCGCTTCTTCTTCCTCGCTCTTAACCTTAGTATAAGAAGTAGAAGTATCTTCCTCGTCTACATAAATGTCGTCATCCTTGAAGTTGTCGTCATCCTTGTAGGGGTCCTTGTCGTTTAAATTGTTGTCTCCCATAAATATCTCCTCCAGGAATATAGTTGTAAAGATAATTGTAAAGTATTACTATCCATACATTTTTGTAAAAAACTCGGACCAACTCTTGTTGGACCGAGTTAATTATATCATAGATAACTAATCAATTGTACAAAATTAATTCTCAATAAATTAGCAAGCCTTACCGTCTGAACCGAAAAGCTTAATCTTCTCAGCAACGATATCTCTAATTGCCTGAGCACCAGGAGCAAGAAGCTTTCTTGGGTCATAACCCTTACCTTCTAAATCCTTACCTGCTTCAACATACTTTCTTGTAGCATCAGCAAATACTAACTGGCACTCTGTGTTAACGTTGATCTTAGCAACGCCAAGTGAGATAGCCTTCTTAATCATGTCTTCAGGGATACCTGTACCACCGTGAAGAACTAATGGCATATCACCGATTTCAGCCTTGATTGACTCTAATACGTCAAATCTAAGACCTGGCCATCCTTCTGGATACTTACCATGGATATTACCAATACCAGCTGCTAACATATCTACACCAAGGTCTGCGATAGACTTGCATTCCTTAGGATCAGCGCACTCACCCTGAGAAACAACGCCATCTTCTTCACCACCGATACCACCAACTTCAGCTTCGATTGAGATACCCTTTTCGTGGCAAACCTTAACTAATTCCTTAGTCTTTTCTACGTTCTCTTCGATTGGATAGTGTGAACCATCAAACATGATTGAAGAGAAACCAGCTTCGATACACTTATATGAACCTTCATATGTACCATGATCAAGGTGAAGTGCAACAGGAACTGTAATTCCTAAAGATTCATCCATAGCCTTTACCATAGCTGCAACAGTCTTAAATCCAGTCATATACTTACCAGCACCTTCAGAAACACCTAAGATAACTGGAGCCTTTAATTCTTCAGCTGTAAGAAGAATTGACTTTGTCCATTCAAGATTGTTAATGTTAAACTGACCAACTGCATAGTGACCAGCTACTGCTTTGTCTAGCATTTCTTTTGCTGAAACTAACATAAAATATTACCTCCATAATTTTAGTTAACTGTTAGGCAATCACCCCAAGAAAATAGATTATATATTAAATTATTGGCACCGCCATAAACTAAGCTAATTATAAACTAAAAAATTAGAAATGAAAAGTAAAATGTGGTAATTTACCTAAGTTTTTAATTGTCAATTTTTTAACAAGATAATGTTAGCATAGTGAAAGACTTTTGTAAATATTTTCGCTGCCATTTTGTGTTTATTTTATGTATTAATTTGCTCGAATTTAATTACTTTTTAGAAATTAGTTTATCTTTAGTTAATTGAAATACAACTATTGATTTGCTAGAATATAGATGTGCTAAGGAGATAGCTTCTAAAAAGAACTTAGCTAACGCGTTAGGAATATAAACAGATACGTTAAGATACTAGAAGGATAGCAGGTTAGTTGGGATGTATACGTGTTTCTTAACAGCTTGATATTAGAAAGAGGAGTATATATGGAGATACTAGGATATTTGAAAAATGTTCTGCTAGATGTAGATTTTTATAATAGTCAAGAATATGCAGGAGATTCATTCCTTCCTTTTATAGGATTTATGTGTTTCTTAATAGGATTTGTAGGAATTTTCCTTGGAGCAACTAAGGTAATAGCTGCTAAGAGAGATTTTCACATTTTCTTTGATAAGAGAAACGAGGTAGAGATTTCAAAACTAAAGAATAAGAAGAATATTAATATAGGAATAGCTCTTATTGTGGTAGGAGCGATATTAACAATAGCGTCTTTTTTCCTATTGTAAAGTGTGTGTAAAAAAATAGAAAGGTTGCCCTTGGCAACCTTTCTATTTTTTTAGGAATCTTTCTGTTTTGAACGCAGTGTAAGCAATCCCCCGCTTCAAAAGCGTAAGCTTTAAGCGGGGGTATAAAGCTTACTAGTGTCAGAAGGGGTTAAAGCCCCTTCTGACAGGTGGCACAAAGTGCCACTGCGTTCA